>CALZDE010000092.1 GCA_945637225.1 uncultured Selenomonadaceae bacterium | reverse complement strand
GCTCCATAGAAATTTCAGGGCTTCTCGTACTTTTTTTCGGGAAGTTCTTTTTTATGAACTTTATCATTGACATTGTAGTATAATATAAATATAATATAGATATAAGATAATTACAAAAGGGGATGACTTTATGGCAGCAACTACTGTACAAATCCGCATGGACGCTGACTTAAAAATGGAAACTGAGTATGTATTAAAAAGTATTGGTCTTACTATGTCATCTGCAATGAATTTATTCTGCCGTCAAGTAGTTAATCAAGGAAAAATTCCGTTTGAGCTTGTTGCTAAGGATGTACCTAATTTAGAAACTCTAAAATCTATGAAAGACACTCTTGAAGGAAAAAATCTCAGTCGTACCTTCTCATCTGTAGATGAAATGTGGGAGGAGCTTAATGCTTAAGGTAAGATTTTCAGGTCAATTCAAAAAAGATTTCAAAAAAGCAGAAAAACGTGGCAAAGACATGAGCAAGTTAAAGAAAATTTTAACTCTTTTATCTAATGAAGATGTACTTCCACCCGCAAATAAAGACCATGCTCTTACTGGTGATTGGAAATCCTTCCGCGAGTGTCATATTGAACCTGACTGGTTATTAATCTACCGAATTAATAATGATATTTTAGAACTTATTGCCCAACGTACCGGTACTCATTCTGAACTTTTCAACAAATAAATACAGAAAATTTAAGAGGCTGTCGTTATTAACAATTAATTTTGCTAATTACGAAGCCTCTTTTAATGCTCTAAATATTAATCTCTAGCGTGTTTTAAAAATTCTTCCTGAGCATTTACCTTTCTTGCTCTTGCTTTTCTTGGAACAGGTTCGTATACTCCATCTGGACCCATTATTCTTGCCTTCTGGTTGTCTGCCAGCTGTGTTTCAAGGTAAGACATTATTTCTGCCTTCAAATTTTTATCCTTGATAGGACATGCTACTTCTACTCTGTTCTCGGTGTTTCTTGTCATCCAGTCAGCAGAAGCGATGTACATCTTTAAACTGCGTCCTTCACCAAAGCAGAACACTCTTGCATGCTCCAAGAATCTTCCTACCACACTTCTCACATGGATATTTTCTGTTTTTCCTGGGATCTGTGGCAGAAGGCATGATATACCTCTGATTATCATATCTACGTGTACTCCAGCCTGTCCTGCTTCATAAAGGGCATCTATAAGCTGGCGGTCTGTAAAGGAATTCATCTTTAAGAGGATTTTTCCCTTCTTCCCCTTCTTTGCCTTGTCTGTTTCTTCCTTTATGTATTTTAAGAGCTGAGATTTTAAATTTTCAGGTGCTACCAGCAATTCATCATATTTGCCATGCAGTTCGCCAATACCCATATTGCGGAATAATGCCGTTGCATCCCTGCCGATTACTGGGTCGCTTGTTATAAAGGCAAAATCTGTGTAAAGTTTTGCTGTTTTCGCATTGAAATTACCTGTGCCTATATGGGTGATATAGCTGATTTCATCGCCCTTCTGTACGGTAATTGCACAGACCTTAGCGTGTACCTTGTAGCGTTCAAAGCCGTACAGAATCTTACAGCCTGCCTGACGTAAGCTTTCTACCCACGCCATGTTATTTTCTTCATCAAAACGTGCCTTTATCTCCAGAAGAACTGTAACGTCCTTGCCTGACTCTGCCGCCATAATGAGGTAATTCATCAGCTTTACATGACCTCTGCCGATACGGTAAACCGTTAATTTGATGGAAGTCACATCATCGCTGTTAGCCGCCTCTTTTACCAATTTCAGCAAAATACCGAAATCGTCATAAGGATATTTCAGCAGAATTTCCTGCTTATTCACCAGCTCCATCATGGAAACATCACCGAATTTTTCTTCGGCTGTCACTGGAGTAAATGGCTTGTAGCAAAGCGCCTTCTTCTGTTCTTCATTAAAAGAATCCTCTAAGCCATATACGTAATTCAATACTACTGGTGCTGTAGTTACGAATACCTGTTCTGGTGAAATATTAAGTCTTTTAGTGAGGTATGGAGTAATGAGAGAGTCACCGCTGGTCTGTAATTCAAGGCGCAGAGGTGCCAGGTTACGGCGCATTTTTATAGCCCGCTTCATGTTTTCCAGATACTCATCTAAATCCAAACCGCCCTCGCGGTCAACATCTACCAAATCATCTACATCAATATCTGCATTTCTGGTAATGGTAAATGCCGCTCTGTCAATGATTGCATATGTAGAGAACACTCTTTCTACATAATGAGCGATTACGTCTTCAAGAAGTACATATTCCAGCTTTTTGCCAGGGAGACGGATAACTCTGCCCAGCTTATCTGGCAGGGAAATTATTCCCAAGGTAGGTACTCTGTTGTACTTTAAGAGTGCCGCCACATAAACCCGCTTATTATCTAAATGCGGGAATGGATGATGGCTGTCAATTATCTGTGGGGAAAGCAGTGGCAGAACCTGCTCAGTGAAATATGCTTCTACAAATTCCTCCTGCTCGTCCTCCAAATCATCTACCTGATAGTGGCAAATTCCATAATCCTTCAGAAGCTCATTCAGCTTGAAAAACAGCTCTTCACGCTTAGGATAAAGCTTTGCGGTGGTAGCGAAAATCTTCTCCAGCTGTTCACGTGGTGTCATGAGTCCCTTGTTTTCCTTTGTTTCAGGCTCTACCTCTTCCATATCCAAAAGGCTTCCCACGCGTACCATGTAAAATTCGTCTAAATTGCTGGTGAAAATCTCCACGAATTTCAGTCTTTCAAACAGAGGTACAGATTCATCCTCAGCTTCCAAAAGAACACGTTCATCAAAACGCATCCAGCTTACTTCTCTGTTTTGGGTATAGCTTGTATCATAAATCTTTTTTTCTTTGCTTTTACTCATTTCTTGTCACCATTACTTTCTTTAGCTGGTGTCTTTTCTTCGTTTGCCTTCTTTGCTGGTCTGCCTCTTCTCTTAGCTGTCTTAGGTGCTACAGGAGTCTGCTCGCCTGCAAGGAACTTGTATACATAGCCGTCACGAACGCCAGCCTGACTTACCTTGATAAGCTGTGCCTTGTAGAATTTGACAATGGTATGAAGAATAATCATGCCCGGCAGAATAGTTCTTACACGCTCAGGTATTATCTTCAGAAGTATATCCAAGGTCCCAATAGGAATGGTCTTGGCATCGTCATTCTCCAAAAGCTTAATTATTTTCTTTACATTTGGAGCCTTAATGAGCATGGTATCTGTTGGCAGCTGGAAAAGATACTGATTCAGCTTGTTGGCCGCACGAATACTGCCACCTACGCCACAGATATTTTCATAGGTACCTGTTGCCAAAGCAGGGAATTTTTTAATTTCATTCAGTACAGCCTGCTTAATATTCTTACGTTCTGCACGGGTAGGCAGGAGATTTGCTACATACTGCTCATAAGTATTGAGTGAACCCATAGGGAAGCTGATATTTGCCTTCATCTTGCCATCCTGAATGACTACCAGCTCAGTACTGCCACCGCCTATATCTACCAAAAGACCATTCTTCATATCCACAGCATGAGTAGCACCCATGAAGTCAAGCTCTGCTTCTAACTCGCCTGAAATAACCTCTATTGCCATGCCACTGCGCTCAGAAGCTTCCTTTACTGCCTCCTTGCTGTTCTTGACGTTGCGGAGAGCAGCTGTTGCAAATACATGAACATTTTCTATTGACATGTTCTCCAAAAGAATTTTAAACTCGCTCAGTACCTCTACCACGCGGTTAATACCCTCTGGAAGCATCTGATTATTCTGCACGTAGGAAGCTAACCCCACCGCTTTCTTTTTGTTCAGCAAAAGAATTGCCTTGCCATTTTCTATTTTGTAAATCGTAAGTCTTACGGTATTAGAACCAACATCAATTATGCCGTACATGTAACATTCCTCGTTCCTTTAAATCACTTACATTCAACATTCATCTGATGATTTATCCACAACTAATTGTCCACAAGATTTATATTACTTTTTAGCAATACTATGACTTATTCACATAATTATCCACATTATCCACAGAAAATACCTGCAAAATCCTGCTTCAATTCCCATTTTTACATATAAATCCACAAAATTATCAACAATTGTGGATAACTTTTTCCATATACTGTGTATAACTAAATTACAAATTTTCCCTTTGCTTGCCTACACCCTTTACAATTTCCACTACAGTCTGAGCAGATTTCAGAAGAGATGGCACAGGCAAATACTCATATATACCGTGATAATTCATACCGCCAGTAAATATGTTCGGGCAGGGAAGCCCCATAAAGGATAATCTCGCACCATCAGTACCGCCACGAATCGGTGAAATCACAGGAGTAATTCCAGCCCTTTCCATAGCTTCCTTAGCTATGTCCACAATCCACATAACAGGCGCAATCTTCTCCTTCATGTTGTAATAAATATCTTTGTAAATAACCTCTACCGTACCTTCACCATAGCGGAAATTTAAAAGCTCTGTTATCTTCTTTACATATTCCTTACGCTTTTCAAACTTATCTCTGTCATGGTCACGAATTAGAACACCCATTCTAGCCTCTGAAGTATTGCCCTTAATGGTATGCACATGGTAAAAGCCTTCATAGCCCTCTGTTGTTTCCGGCTGTTCAGTTTGAGGAAGCATAAGCTGCCACTCACTGGCAATTGTCAAAGCATTAATCATCTTGTTTTTGGCATCGCCAGTATGCACATTTCGTCCATTTACCCGAACTGCCAGATTGCAGGCATTGAAGCATTCATACTCCAAACCGCCAACAGCACCGCCATCCACTGTAAAAGCAAAATCCGCACCAAATTTCTTTACGTCAAAAAGGTCAGCACTTCTGCCAATTTCTTCATCAGGAGTAAAGGCAATCCGCACCTTGCCATGCGTTATCTCCGTATGCTCCTTAAAATACTCGACCGCCGACATAATAGCCGTAATACCAGCCTTATCGTCCGCACCTAGAAGTGTTGTGCCATCTGTAACGATAATATCCTGCCCCTTGTAATCAAGAAGCTCTGGAAATTCCTTTGGTGACATCGTAATGGCTTTTCCATTCGTAGCAGAAGTTCCTTTATTTAAAATAATTTCTCCACCACTATACGCCTTTTCTATGCGCCATTTCACAGGGCCTCCAACAGCATCGGGAGATGTATCCATATGAGCGATTAAGCCCAATACAGGCACTTTTTCCATACCTTCACTAGCTGGCAGAGTCCCCATGACATAACCATTTTCATCAATATCCACGTCTGCCATGCCCAAAGCCTTCATTTCTTCCACTAAGAACATTCCCAAAGGACGCTGTTTCTCCGTAGAAGGACAAGTCTTAGAACTGCCATCAGATGTGGTATCATATGCGATATAACTCGTGAATTTTTTTAAAATTTTCTCTCTATCCATAAGCTTAATTTTTAATCTGTCTCCACATGCTCTTGCCTTTGGTACGCATTGGAATTCTCAGCATATCTGCTATGGTAGCGGCAATATCTGCAAAGCTGTTTCTGGTTCCCAAATTCAAATTCTTCATGACACCTTCGCCATAAACCATTAAAGGAACATACTCTCTTGTATGGTCAGTACCAGCAGCCTTTGGGTCACAGCCATGGTCAGCAGTAATCATGAGTACGTCATTATCCTTCATCTTTGCCATAAACTCACCAAGCTGTTCATCAAAGCGTGTAAGTGCCTCTGCATAACCGTCTATATCACGTCTATGACCATACTTCATATCAAAATCTACAAGATTGATAAAGCACAGGCCAAAGAAATCATTATCTACCCATTCCAGAGCCTTATTCATACCGTCAACATTACCGTTGATAGGAACTTTTCTTGTAATGCCCCTGTCAGCAAAAATATCAGGAATCTTGCCTACGCCAATAACAGAATTTCCTGTTACCTTAAGCATATCCAGTACTGTATCCTCTGGTGCCTCCAAGGAAAAATCGTGACGGCGTGGAGTACGGTCAAACTCTGGATAGGTGCCCTCGAATGGACGAGCGATAATTCTGCCTACTGCATGTTCACCACACATAATGCTTCTAGCCTGACGGCAGTATTTATAAAGCTCCTCTGGTGGAACAATATCCTCATGAGCCGCAATCTGCAATACACTGTCAGCGGAAGTATATACGATAAGAGCACCTGTTTTCATATGCTCCTCACCGTAATCATGAATAACCTTTGTACCAGAATAAGGTTTGTTGCAAATAACCTTTCTGCCAAAAGCATTTTCTAATTTTTCAATAATCTCAGGTGGGAAACCATCTGGATAAGTAGGCATAGCCTTTTCAGAAATAACACCTGCAATTTCCCAATGACCTGTCGTAGTATCCTTACCCTTGGAAGCCTCCTGCAAGCGAGCTATAGAACCAGCAAAATAATCCTGCTTTTCGCCCACCTCTACACCATCAATATTGAACAGTCCCAGCTTCTGCATATTTGGTACATTTAATTTATCTGATGTAGCACAGCTGGCTAAAGTATTAACAGTAGCCGCATCACCAAATTCCGCCGCATCAGGCTCCGCACCTATACCAAAACTGTCAAGGACAATCAAAAATACACGCCTAATAATCATAGCTTTCACCCCTAAATTAATATACTAAAAATAGTATTACCCTAAATTCTTCTACCTATTAAATACGACATAAAAAAATTTTTTCCTGCCAATAAGTGCAAATATAACTAAAGTATGCTACAATATAACAAAGCTGATTAACACTTACAAAATACTTTTAGGAGGGAATTTATATGGAAGAGTTTACAGCATTTGATATACAGCATTTCATGAATTTCATTGATAATATTACCTTTAGTGAAATGTTCAATATGTTTTTTATCCCCATAACCATTCTCATAGCCTTTATCCTTTTAGGAATATGGATAAACAGGCTAATAACGAATAAGGTAAACAAACATTTTGATACCGATGAACTTACCCTTCAGTATGTCATGATACGCTCCCTGCAGGGTCTGCCAGGCACATGGTGTACTATCACAGGTATTTACTGGAGTATTAATGCCCTTGATATTGCTCCGCCTGTTACCAGCCTGCTGTCATATTTCATTTTTATCTTCCTGGTGCTGACTATTTGCCGTGTCGTTTCCAACGGTCTGTCAGGCTTTTTTGACCTCTATGCACAAAAGAATACCAATATGCCTAAGACTACGCTTTTTAATAACATTGCTATGGTCGTGATTTATGCTATCGGTATAGTTATCATCCTCGACCACATGGGAATTTCCGTAGCACCTATTCTGACTGCTATGGGTGTCGGTGGTATGGCTGTAGCTCTTGCTCTGCAGGATACCTTGGCTAACGTATTCTCCGGCATGCAGTTAATTATCACCAAACAGATAAAAATCGGTGACTTTATTAAGCTGAATAACAGTGAAGCAGGTCAGGTATCAGATATATCATGGCGATACACCACCATTCATACACCTCTAGGAAATGCAGTAATCGTACCAAATAAAACCATTGCCAGTGCCACTGTATTAAATTACAACATGCCTATTACAGATATTACCATTGTAATCCCCATTGGTGTAGGCTATGAAAGTGACTTGGATCAGGTGGAAAGTGTTACGCTGGAGGTTGCCAATAATATAACTAATGAATGCGACCCAGAAATGACTATTAAACCTACTCTTTTCTTTACAGAATTTGCTGACAGCAGTATAAACTTTGAAGTAAGGCTTCATTGCAGTAACTTCACAACTCGCGGACTTATGAAGCACATGTTTATAAAAGCCATTACCGCAAGATACAGAAAAGAAGGAATCAACATTCCATTCCCAATCCGCACAGTACATATGGCAAAAGAAAATTGATACCATA
>CALZDE010000091.1 GCA_945637225.1 uncultured Selenomonadaceae bacterium | reverse complement strand
TGCTCCACCGTGTTTATAGAATAAGGTACCCGCCACTTATAGAAGTGGGGGGCATTTCTTAGTCGTTATATTTTACCACTATTGTCAGAAAAAAACAAGGATACTAAATTATAGTTATAGTTATATCACTGCCCTTGTCTTTTTTACTTACCTTTATTTTTCTTGGAATGCACTCAATTAAATCCTTATTATGACTGATAATACCTATCAGCTTATTGCCATTTGACACTGAGTTTAACATATCCATCGTATCAGTCAGAGATTGCCCGTCCAAGGTACCAAAGCCCTCATCAATAAACATTGTATCCACATTAATACCGCCTGCATTGGCTGTGATAGCATCTGACAGGCCTAATGCCAAAGCCAGTGATGCCTTAAAGCTTTCACCGCCAGAAAGTGAGGTTGATGGCAGTTTTTCGCCAGTATTTGTGTAAAGTACATTCAAATCAAGAATATGATTTCCTTTTTTATCCTTAATTACCTTTAATGTTTCATCCTGTTCATCATGACGGAAAAATTCAAACCCGCCATTGCTGACAATTTGCAGACGTCGATTAGCCGCAGATATAATTCTGTCAAAATAAACTGATTGGAAATACTGTTCAAAGGTTATTTTCATCTTGCCATTAACCTTGCCTGTTACAAGATTGTACAGATTAACCAAGATGTTATACTTCTTTGTCTTTTCTCCCATCTCATTGTCAAGCTTCTGTAGGTTTTTAAGAATTTCCTCATTTGATTCCTGACGATGCTTTATTATACCCAGTTCATCCTGAATTTCCTTCTGTGCATTCTTATCTTCTTCCAAGCTTTTCTTCATAGCCTCTACATCAACAGATTTATCTACAGTAATGTGTTTCCTTGCTTCATCAATACTTGCCTTATTAGTCATTACATCAGTTTTATACTTATTTAATTTATTTTCATTATCCTGAATATTTTCTTCTGAATAACCCTCATACACTAAATAAGCTTCTTCATTAATGAAACCACTTTCTATTAATTTATTCTGATATTCCTTAAAGGCTGATACACAATTATTTTTATTCTCCTGCAAATCAGTTTCTGCTGTAGATAATTTTCCCTTAATTTCAGCTAAATCCTTTTCTGCAATATTAGCCTTAGATGTAGACTCTGTAATACTGTCATCAATAGCTTTGGCTTCCTCTTCTAAAGCACGCCTTGCCTCCTGAGCTTCAGTAAGATTATTATACTGTAATTTTGGCAATGAATTTATTGCTCCCTGTAATTCTTTTACTTTTCCTTCAATCTCCTGTTTAGCATCATTTATTTTCTTTTCCTTGTCTAAGTATTCATTACGTTTGTTGTCATTATCTGCTAAATCATTATTTGCCTTATCCAATATTTTACCATCTGAAAGCAGTTTTTCCCTTTCACTCTTTAAAACTAATCCCAACTGCTTTATACCGTTATGTAAAGACTCTGCTTCAGAAATAATATCATATATTTTTTTAATATTCTTTTCATCCAATGGTAATAGCGTTTTAAAATTAATAGTATTATGTAATGCAGTTTTATTAATTACAGACTTAAATAACTCTCCATCATCCTGTAAATTCTCTACCCACTGATTAATGTTATTAATTACGCCCCTGCATTCATTTTCTAAATCACCCTTTTTTACCTTTGCTATGCTGGATGCATTATTAGCTTCATTATGAGCATTTTCCATTTTTTCCTTTAAGATTTTTAATGCTTCCTCTGTATAAGCAGTTTCCTGCATAACAGCTGGCTTTGGGTGCTCTATACTTCCACAGACTGGACATGCTTTTCCTGCTTCAAGCGTGGAAGCTAGTATTCCTGCTCTATTGCACATCACTGAAAGCTCTGCTTTATCATATTCTGCTTTTACTTCCATGTACAGTTTATTTCTTTCAATACAAGTGTTCTGCGCATTTAGAAGCTCTTTCTGTTTTTTGGCAATTTTGCTTTTTCCACTTTCATGCTGTGTATCGCCAACTATATTATAATTAGCAAACTTAAATCTTTCTCTTATAGTCTCCAGCTTAATTTCTGCCTGCTTTAACTTTTCAGGTACATTTTTTAATTTCTCAATAATTTCCTTTTCATTCTGAATATTTTTTTCTATCTCTGATAAATAAACTTTTATTTTCTCTTCTTCGTTCTTTTTATTTTCTGCCTTTATTTTTTGACCTTCCAGTTCATTTATCAGATTTTCTTTTTGCTGGTAAATTACTTCATTTTGCTTTAACTGAACTGCTATCGCCTTACATTCTGCTGAACGTGGAGCTGATTTCTCTGCTTTTTCCTTATTATTCTTAGCTGCTTCAAATGCTTTCTCTGCATTTTTCTGTTCCAGCTTCAGTGCATTAATATTTTCTTCGCTCTTATCAGCTTTATTTTTTATTTCCTTATATGCTATATAGACAGGCTTGACCTTTCGCACAGCCTTCTTTTGAATATTAATATCTGCTTCCAGATTTTTCATAACTTTTTCATCATCAGCAAGCTTTTTTTCCTCTTTCAACAGATTATTCAAATTTTCCAATGCTTTATTATTTGCTTCTGCCGAATTAATCTCAGATATTTTTTTTGTTATTAATTTATCATATGCATTATTTTTATCTGAAAGTAATACAGAATTTTCCTCATCCTCGCTATTTATCTGTTCCACCATCTGCTGAACAGCCTGCAAGGAATTTTCCGCACTATTACGCCCCTTCAGAATATTTAATCCTTCAAAATACTTACTGTCTTCAGCACATTTAATTCCCTTAACATTTTCCTTCATACGGTCCTCAAAGGATTGCATTTCCTTTTTTGTAGTGTCCATGCGTTCCTTTAATTTTGTACCGATCTGCTCATATTTATCCGTCTGAAAAATTTTTCTAAGAATTACTACCCTGTCATCAGTTTTGGCATTGAGAAATTCCTTAAATTCCCCCTGTGCTATCATAGCTATCTGCTTAAACTGCTGTAATGTAAGATGGAGAATTTCATTAACTATATATTCATTAGCCTTTTTTAACGTTGTAATAGGTGGTATATCCGCGCTATCAAAATTCAGCACCACCTTCTGGGCATCAGCCTTTTTCTCCAATTCACCATTTCTTTTATGCGTAATGCGTGGGTGCTCTGGTTCACGTTCTATAGTATACTGCTGTCCATTATGAGTAAAAGTAAAGGTAACAAGTGATTTTGCTTTATCAGGAATAAAACTGCAACGAAGAAACTTGCTTTCACGGCTATTTCCGCTGGCATCGCCAAAAAGAGCAAAACAAATTGCATCAAAAATGGAAGTTTTACCAGCACCTGTATCACCAGTTATCAGAAAAATTCCCTTATCGCCAAAATGAGAAAAATCTATTTCTTTTTTTTCTGCATAAGGTCCAAAACCTTCCATAATCAGCTTTATAGGTTTCATAAAATACCTACCTCCTTGGCAACATCCTCAAGTATTTTCCATTCTTCCTCTGGCATTTCATTGACACCCATAATCATTGAATAAAAATTCTTAGCTGTTTCTTCAAAAGGCTTTTCATCTATTTTTTCATCAAGACTAAATTCTGCTATTGCCTTTGTATGGGAATTTCTATATTCAAGGTGCATTGCATTAGGATAAATATCCCTTATAGCATCCATAGCATTAAGCTGAGGAATTTCATCTGTTAATATAGCGTAAATATAATCATCAGGAGCAGTAATATTTCCCAAGGCAGTCAATTCTTTCAGCGTTCCCTTTATACAACGCATATCACGCATAGGCTTAATATAAACCTGCTCTACCGATATACTGCCTTTTTCCTTCAATTCCACTAAAGGAAACTGCTTATCACTCGGAGAAATATTATCCTCTGTACGAATAAAAGAAGCTGGTGTTGCTTCCTTCTGAGAGTATTTTAAAAGCGAGCCTGCGTATCTTATATTTTCCTTTCCCACTGCTCTTGAACAATGAAAATGCCCCAATGCCACATAATCAAAATTATCATAGGTACTGCTATTTATGCATTCTATTGTTCCTACACTGACGATAGCTTCTGAGCCAGCCAGCTCAGGTGCATTTTTTCCAAAAGATACCGACTGATGGGAAAGTATGACATTGCGCTGATTAACATCAAGCTCCGTATTTTTTAAAGCCTTTTTAATTGCTTCTTCACAATTAGCACTCTTGTTATCCTTATCAAAATAATGGTCTACATCCGAAGGCTTAATATATGGCATAAGATAAAAATTTACTGGTCCATATTCATCCTTCAGTACCACTTTTTCTATGTTACCCTTATAGGTGCCAGCCACATATATATTATGTGTTTTGAAAAATCGCTTTCCGTAATCCAAACGTACATCAGAATCATGATTACCGCTGATGATAAGCACATTTATATTCTGATTTGACCATTTAAGCAAAAACTCATCAAATAACGATACCGCTTTTTCTGGCGGGTCTGCTTTATCATAAACATCACCTGCAATCAGCAAAGCATTCACATTTTCTTTCACAATAAACTCGGTTATCTTATTCAGCATATATCTCTGGTCATCAATCATGTTACGCTCATTGACAATTTTTCCTAAATGCAAATCGCTTAAATGTAAAAATTTCATAATCTCCCACTACATCCTTTTTAGCAAAAAGGAAGGCTTACGCCTCCCCTAAAATTTAATCCAACATATCATATTCATCTAATTTTGAATTAATAAAGCCGACAAACTCGTCCCTAAAGGTGTCACCGCTGAAACGCTCTGCATTCTGACGGCAGAATGAAGGATTGATTTCCTGCTCCTCAAAAGTATCAACGGCACTTATAATTGAATTAGGTGTCTGATTTTTAAAGAATACACCGCTTGGCATATCCGTATCAAGCCCCTTAATAGTTTCTGCCGCACCGCCTCTGCCATAAACAATAACAGGCGTACCGCACGCTTGTACTTCTACTAAGGTCAAATCCCTATCTTCTTCCGCCGCATAAATAAATGCCTTTGCTTTCTGCATTTTTTCTCTGGTAACAGTAAAAGGCTGTTTCCCCATCATGGTGATATTTTCAGTAGCTAATTTTTTCAGGCTCTTTAATTCAGGACCATCACCTATAACAATAAGCTTTCTGTCTGGCATCTGTGTAAATGCCTCTACAATGGCTCTCACGTGCTTAAATGGTACGAGATTGGAAACTGTAAGATAAAAGTCTTCCTTATCAGCCCAAAAACCATAATTATCCAAATTAACAGAAGGATAAATGACTGCTGGCTCAATACCATAGATCTTTTTCATACGGCGGGCACTGAAATAAGAGCTTGCTACCATAAAATCTACATTGTGAGCAGAACGGTAATCCCACTGACGAAGATAATTTAAGCCTAATTTAGTAATCCAGCCGGAAATACCGCTGTTATTATCCGTCTCCCTCAAATACTGAAACTGAAAATCCCATGCCCTGCGGAGCGGAGAATATACATAAGAAATATGCATCTGATTTGGTCCGGTGATAACGCCCTTGGCAAACCCCTGTGATACGGAAATAACTAAGTCGTAGCTCGTCACATCCAGCTGTTCAATAGCTAATGGCATCAATGGCAGAAACTTCTTAAAGCCTGTTGCATCTGAAGTAGGCAAATCCTGAATAAAGGTAGTAGTAATCTTCTTATTCATGAGAAAATCACGCTGTTTCTTTGGCACATAATTCACCAGCGCAAAAACATCTGCCTCAGGATAAGCTGTCAAAACCTGCTCAATAACTCTTTCATAACCTGTATATGTAATTAACCAGTCGCAAACAATGGCAACACTCATAGTCTATACCCTCTTTATATAACATAATAATACCACTCGTATAATTATAACACATAATATACTGTTTTAGCAAGGAAAAGAAAAAGGAGACAGCCATTTCTAGCTATCTCCTCATTTATTGCATTAAGTATATCTCACAAATTACTTAACCAGCTCAAGGATAACCATAGGAGCTGCGTCACCACGACGAACGCCTAACTTCAGGATACGGGTGTAACCGCCCTGACGATCCTTAAACTGCTCAGCAATAGAGCCAAATAACTTCTGTACAACTTCTTTATCAGCAAGCTGAGCTGCAGCCTGACGACGAGCAGACAGATCACCGCGCTTAGCGAGAGTGATCAGCTGATCAGCGAGACCGGAAACTTCCTTAGCCTTAGCTTCGGTAGTCTCAATACGCTCATACTTGAAGAGAGAAGTCAAAATGCTCTTGAACAGAGCCTTACGCGCGCTGGAGTTGCGACCTAACTTACTGTAAGCCATCTATTTCCCTCTTTCCTTATTCTTCAATTTCCATCAGTGACAGACCAAGTTCCTGCAGCTTCTTCTTAACCTCATCCAGGGACTTGCGACCCAGGTTGCGAACCTTCATCATGTCATCCTCACTCTTATTAACGAGGTCGGCAACATTATTGATGCTAGCACGCTTGAGGCAGTTGTAAGAACGAACAGACAGATCCAAATCCTCGATAGTAGTCTCAAGAATCTTGGATGCCTTATCCTCTTCAACCTCAGCATAAGGACCTTCCTGAATATCATCCTCCTCAGCTAAGCCGGAAAGATCTCTGAACAGCTTCAGATGAGCCATCAGAATGCTTGCAGACTTGCTGACTGCATCCTCAGGGCGAATGGAGCCATCGGTCCAAACCTCTAAGGTCAGCTTGTCGTAGTCAGTTACATTGCCGACACGAGTGTCATTAACAGTATAATTAACACGACGAATAGGGGAGAATATGGAATCAATTGGAATGATTCCGATTGTATGATCAGGCTTCTTATTTTTATCTGCTGGAACATAGCCTCTGCCACGCTCAACAGTCATTTCAATATGAAGGGAACCTGTCTCATTTAAGGTTGCAATATGGAGTTCAGGGTTCAGGATTTCAATGTCAGAACTGCTGGTAATATCAGCAGCAGTAACTTCCCTTTCCCCTTCCACATCGATGCGAATGACCGGTGGTTCCTGGTAGTCGCCATTAATCTTCAGGCAAACTTCCTTCAAGTTCAGAATGATGTTAGTTACATCATCGCGAACCCCAGGAACTGTGGAGAACTCATGGAGCACGCCATCAATCTTGATGGCAGTAATAGCTGCTCCCTGTAACGAAGACAGGAGAATTCGACGCAAGCTATTGCCTAAAGTTGTGCCGTAGCCGCGCTCCAATGGTTCACATACGAACTTGCCATAACTGTCCTCGCTGATTTCCATCTTAATCGTAGGCTTATCGATTTCGATCATTTACATTGCCCTCCTCAAATCCTATGCATATAAATGTACAACGACAAATAACACAAAGAAATTATCTGGAGTACAACTCGACGATAGCCTGGCTGTCAACTGGGATATCTACGAGATCAGCAGCCTCTGGCAGACGAACGATCTTACCGGAAAGGTTAGCTGCATCTGCTTCAATCCATGCTGGAGCAGTCAGAGTAGTGCCGGACTCGGACAGACCCTTGAAGAAAGCATTGGACTTAGCCTTCTCAGAAACTGCCACAATATCGCCTACGCTTACAATTGCGGAAGGGATATCCAGACGCTTGCCGTTTACGGTGATATGACCATGACGTACCACCTGACGAGCCTGACGGCGGGTAGAAGCGAGACCGAGACGGAATACAACGTTGTCCAGACGAGTCTCTAACAGGTTTAACAGGTTCTCACCAGTTACACCCTGCATCTTCTTTGCCTTGTTGTAGTAGGAACGGAACTGCTTCTCAAGCACTCCGTAAATGAACTTTGCCTTCTGCTTTTCCTTCAGCTGGGAACCATACTCACTAACCTTGATGCGTGTACGACGAGGCTCGCGCTAGGAAGACTATC
>CALZDE010000090.1 GCA_945637225.1 uncultured Selenomonadaceae bacterium | reverse complement strand
TCATCTTAACTGGATACTGATCAAAGAAGCTCTTTACACCCAGCAGCTTCTCAATGAGAGGCTTTACGCACTTAATGAAATCATCCTTCGCATTTCTATAGAATTCAAGATAGGTGTTGTAGTTAGCAACTTCCTTCTCGGTATCAATATTAGATACATTAGTAGATGGCAGTGGGCAGAAGGTACGAACTACCAGAGCCTTTACGTAATCATTGGACTGACCTTCATTTACAGCCTCATAGTCCTCTTCCAGAACCTCAACCAGACCAGCATTAACATTATTGTCAACTAATGCCAGCGCACGTGTATCATCCTGCTTTGGAGCCTCTAAAATCTTCAGCTCGCCTTCCTCACCCATGGTCAGCATACCAACTGCCAAAGGAGCATCATCCTTGCCGCCAGCACCGCCAGTCAGCAGGAGACGAGTCTTGATATCCTCGATTGCCAGAGGAAGCATAGCCATTACATTGTTGTAGTTAGTGGAAGCTTCTTCCATCATGATATTCAGCTTGTCACCTAAGTCCATCTTCTTTGGATCATCATCATCCAGTTCAGCGTACTGACCATAGGTGTACTGCAATTCTTTACGGTTCTGACGAATATCTTCCATTACCTTACGAGGAGAAATCAGGTCGGTAAGATTCTCGAACTTGAAGTCCACATTCAGTAAGCCCTGAGAACGCTTAGCGTCAACCAAAGTAACCAGCATCTTCATGAAATCATTCTGCAGGTTCAGATGAATCTCAGAAAGCATATCTTCTGGAATACCCTCTGGCTTCTTCAAGGTGTAGCAAACTTTCTGATTGTTTGCATTGAAGAAGGAATATACAACAGGGTCAAACTTCTCAACGAACTCCTGGAAGCTGGTAACTAAAAGCTTTTCATTAATCTCTTTAATTTTCTCATCATTAAGACTGTCCATGCCCTTAGTGTCACCGACAATAGTCAGCAGGTCAAGCTTCTCTGGGTTGATTTCCTCAAATAAGATAGTTCTGTTTGTCTGATTAATAACTGCCATATCGCATTCTCCTTTATAAAATATCATCACAATAAAAAATAACAAATATTAGCAGATAAAATTACCAATATACATCAATAATGTTATATATCTACATTTATATTTCTACGTATTACTTAAAATTCCTTCTTTGTCAAAAAAATTTTTAATCTTTTTGAATTTTTAGCATTGACTGCTTTCATAACTGTATACGCTCATTACAGAAATATATTACATTAATTTTTAAAATTTTTTATTTAACGCTGACGTTCTGGCCAGCAAGCCTTTAAATACTCCTTCATGCGGGCTTCTCTGCCATTTTCTGTCGGATGATAATAAACTCTTTCCTTCATTTTATCTGGAAAATACTGCTGATGAACGAAATGATATGGATAATCATGTGCATATTTATAATCTAATCCATGCCCCAGCTTGCTTGCTCCCTTATAATGAGCATCCCTTAAATGCATAGGCACAGTTCCGCAGTTTTTACTTCTTACCTCTGCTAAGGCTTCATCAATAGCTAAATATGCCGCATTGCTCTTTGGGGCGGAAGCAATATAGGTAACAGCCTCTGCCAAAGGTATACGTGCTTCTGGCATTCCCAAAAACTGTACCGCCTGCACTGCTGACATAGCCAAGACCAAAGCAAACGGGTCCGCATTTCCCACATCCTCAGCCGCACAGATAGCTATACGGCGGGCGATGAAATTAACATTTTCTCCTGCCGCCAGCATTCTTGCCAAATAATGCAAAGCCGCATCAGGGTCACTGCCACGCATACTTTTTATAAATGCTGATACAGTATCATAATGATTATCTCCATTTTTATCGTAGCTTTGCAGTTTTTCCCCCACAAGTGTCCGCAAAAGTTCCATGGTAATCGTACCATTATCTTCCGTCATAGCCGCCCCATGCTCCAGCATATTAAGAGCCATTCTGCCATCTCCAGCAGAAATTTGTGCAATCGCCTCTAATACCTCATCATCACATTTTATATTCTGTTTACCAAGGCCTCTTTCCTTATCTTCAAGAGCCTGCTTCATGATTGCTATGATTTCACCATCACTCAATAAATACAGCCGTACAATTCTCACACGGCTTAAAAGTGCATGATTTACCTCAAAATAAGGATTTTCTGTGGTCGCACCAATTAGTATCAGCCTGCCATCTTCTACATATGGAAGCAGTACATCCTGCTGACTTTTATTAAAACGATGAATCTCGTCAATGAATATAATAGTCCGCTTGCCATAAAAACGCCTTTGCTCTGCCGCCTCGTCCACTATTTTCCTTATGTCACCAATACCTGATGATACTGCATTAAGCTTCTTAAAGTGGCTGTTCGTAAGCCCCGCTATCATTTGGGCAAGAGTTGTCTTTCCTGTCCCCGGAGGCCCATAGAGTATCATGGAAGGGAGCTGGTCACGCTCTATCATCTTACGCAGATATTTTCCCTTGCCTACTGCTTCTTCCTGCCCGATAAATTCATCAAAATTGCGAGGACGCATTCTCTGTGCCAAAGGAGCGTAATTGTCCCCTGTCTTTTCCTCTGCCATTGAAAATAAATCCATTTTTACACCCCTGTCGAGCCAAAGCCCCCATCCCTGCTCTTTCCTACGCCGGCTTCATCACCATCTACGGTAAGATACTTATAAAAAATTCCCTGTGCTACGCGCATACCCTTGGTAATAATAAAATCTTCTTCACCATGATTAATAAGCGGTACCATAATATGCCCTTCATTATCGGGATTGCCATAATAATCCGCATCCACAATTCCCACGTTATTAATGCAGGAAATATTATTTTTGATGGAAATGCCAGAACGCACATGAAGGCCTAAATATTCATCCTTCTGCATATATGCCTTTAAGCCAGTTGGCACAATAGTTACCTTTCCCGGCTTCAGTACGATATCCTCCGCAGAAGCCAAATCATAGCCTGCACTAGAACCAGTTTTCCGCACTGGAAGCGTCACCTTTCCTTCATATTTTGTCACTATTTCAAATCCACGTATCCTCATTTTATACCCTTTCTCATTTTCATACAATATCAGCAAAATTAAAAAGGGAACCCCCCAACAGGCTCCCTTCATCTATTACTTAATTTTCCTTCTTATCCATGCCGGATATACTATCCAGGTTCTTAGTCAATGTAATAGTAGAAATAGCATGCTTATAAACGAGCTGCTGTTTCCCCCTAGAATCAAGAATAACGGTCAAGTTGTCGAAGCCCTTAACAGTGCCCTTCAATTGAAAACCATTGACTAAATGAATGATGACTGGAGAGCCATCTTTACGAACCTGATTAAGAATGCTGTCCTGCAAATTAATAACTTTAGCTGGTCGTGGTACTATCATTCCGTTTGCTGGCATTTTTTACCCCCCTGACGAATCCCTTTTTCATTTTCTACGTATTATATTCTACATAAAAACTCTTTCTCCTGCTAGAAAAAGAAATTTTTCACAAATTTATTATTTCCAAATCATCAGGTACAAACACATTACCATTAAAGTATTCCTTAGCCTCAGCAGTATAGGTTTCCTTGCGTACATCAATGGTCTTGTCCTCAGTATGATAGAGAACAAGATTCTTGACATTAAGTTTCTGTGCCTGCTCTGAGGCTTCCTTAGCAGTACTGTGGTTCTTCTCGTAAGGCTTAAATATATCACGGTCCCCATAACGGCAGAAAGCTTCTGACATCAGCCAGTCAGCATTACGTGCATACTTCTCACACTTTGGATTGTATGGCTCATCACCCAGACAAGTCAGCACCTGACCATCATCAGCAAATTCAAGACGATAGCCAAACTGCTTTGCCTTAGTTGAGAAAATATCAAAGGCAGTAAGCTTGCCCCAAGGCAATTTAACATCCTCAGCATCAACTACTTCATGGATGAATACACGCTTGCCAATATTAGCAAAATCCTTCTTATTAAGCATCATCTTGCCCATAGTAAGGAGCATATCCTTTACTACATCATGGCAGTAAATATGAAATTCTCCGTCATACTTGCCCTTATTCATCAGATCAGAAATCTTTCTCATAATCCAGATAACGCCTAGAATATGGTCGGTATGTCCATGAGTAACAAACATATGATGAAGCTTCTGATAATCCGCCTTCACCTGCTCAAGCTGACGAAAAATTCCGTTGCCACCGCCTGCATCTGTAAGAAACAGCTCACCATCAGACATTTCCACCAGAAAACAGGTATTGTACACCTTTGTAACCATAGCATTGCCAGTGCCAAGAATAATTAATTTTTTCATCACTATAAACCCCTAATCCCTAAAAACATTTATTTCCTGTATTCCTCTGCTAATTTCCTGAAAGCAGGAAGAGATGCTTCGATAGTACTTTTCTTGATACAGTAAGCCGCTCTAAAATAGCCAGGACAGCCAAAATCAGTACCAGGCACCAAAAGCAGGTCATACTTCTTCGCTCTTTCACAGAAAGCATAATCATCATCTTCCAATGCCTTTGGGAAAAGATAGAACGCTCCCTGTGGCTTCTGACAGGTAAAGCCTGCTTCAATAAGACCGTTATAAAGAAGATTGCCGTTTTCTTCATACGCCGCTATATCAGAAGGCACATCCACACACTTTGCTACTACACGCTGGAAAAGTGAGGACGCATTTACATGAGTAAGCACTCTAGCCGCACCTGCAATAGCACCATACACCTGCTCAAAGCCCTCTATCTCATCAGGCACTACGATATAACCGATACGCTCGCCCGGCAGGGACAAAGACTTACTCCAGGAATAGCATACGAGGGTATTCTTGTAATACTTAGGCACATAAGGAACCTCAATACCGCCATAAACAAGCTCACGATATGGTTCATCGGAAATCAGGAAAATAGGATGTCCATATTCCTTTTCCTTAGCATATAAAACTTCTGCTAATTTCTTAATTGTTTCCTCAGAATAAACCACACCACTAGGATTGTTAGGAGTATTGATAATAACAGCCTTAATATGAGGAGTCAGCATTTCCTCCAGCATGTCGAACCGAATCTGAAAATCATCAGTGTTTGCTGGCACTACCTTCAGCTCGGAACCAACAGACTCAACAAAACATTTATACTCTGGGAAATATGGAGCAAAGGTTAAAAATTCATCCCAATCTTCAGCCAGTGCCTTAAAGCAGATAGTAAGTGCCGCTGCCGCACCAGAGGTCATGAAAAGGTTTTTGCCTGCATAATCAGTGCCAAAACGACGGTTAATGCTCTTTGCAATAGTCTCCCTTACCTCTGGGTCACCAGGTGCTACGGTATAACCATGTAACGCACAGGAATCCATCTCTTTAATAGTATCAATAATTGTCTGATTTACAATTGCTGGTGCAGGAACATTTGGATTGCCTATACTGAAATCGTAAACATTTTCTTCTCCTATTTCAGCAGCACGCTTTCTGCCAAATTCAAATATAGTACGAATTGTAGATTTTCTTGTTCCCAATCCATACATCTTTTCTGAAACCATTTTTACATATCTCCTCATTTATATTGCTCAAACTCCAAATAAAAATATTTTTCTCTGTAACCTTTATATATATTCTTATTTATTTTTTAAATTCTGAATATGCTTAATGGTAATGGACATAGAGCCATCCTTCTCCTGATTAAATTCCACAAATTCAGTGCTGTCGAAATAATCAGTAGGAATAGTAAGCTCAATACCAGTATCAGTAGCCAGTTTATGCTTGCGAAGCTTCTTCATTGTAGCTTCCTGATCAACCTTAACAGGAGTAGTATAGCCAGAGGACTCAATAGCCTCAGCATAGCCCTGCTGCATGGAAGGACTGTCACGGAAAATCTTCTTGCCAGCTTCTACTGGGTCAATAGAATCAGCAGTCTTTAATTCCTCAGAAATATATGTCTTGACAGCTGCCGCAGCCGCTACCTTATCATGACCAAATTCCTCTGCTACCTTATTAACAACCTTGTTAATCTCCTTGATAGTTTCGGATGGAGATGGTGCTGGAGAACACTCTAACATCAGCTCAGGCAAGAGAAGAATCTGATTGCCGTCAATATGGTACTTACGGGACTTTACCTTAATTTCCTTTGTCTTAAGGTCAATATATGCATACTCATCAACACGCTGTGTAAGGCTTGGCAGAATAGCAAAATTATTCACCAGACCAGTCTGTACCTTGCCATTTTCTCCAACTTCTACCTGATGGATATAGCCCTGATGGCTGTTGCACTTGAAAATAACCAGCTTATGGTCATCATCAACACGAATCTGACTGACAATAATATCAGCAACATTTGCTTCTTCTGCATGTGAAAGTGCATCTGCTAAAATCTTCGCTATTTCCTTGGAGAATGGAATAAACTCCTTCTCGCCCTTTATATAAGAGTCTAAAAGCTTCTGAAAATTGCTGTCATCATAGAAAACACCGCCCTTAGCGTCCTGACTATTGATGGTCTTTTCTATGTGCTTTACCAAAAATTCCAAAGTGCTATCCTCTGGCATGAGCTCATGGTCGGAATAAACTGCATCCGCTGAGTTAAAATTAAGTATATGGAGAATCGCCTTTTCAATTATTACCATACTGCCACCTCATTCATCCTTAAAAATTAAAATTATTTTACTTAGTTCATTATTTCATAGAACACTACTAATAATATGCTTTCGACATCTATATGAAAAATCCTGCAAAAAATAGCATTTTTAAGAATTTTTTCATACGGAACGTGCTTTTATTCCTTTTAATCTATCTACTAGATGTTCCCTCAATTTATCCTCTAACTCCATGAGGTTTTTAGAATCAAAAATATAGTTCATTTCAGGAATATCCTTGATACGTGCTTCACCATAAAATTCGTTGCGAAATTCATTATAGTAAATAATAAAATTACTCTTAGTCGAAAAATCCGAATAATCAAAAACTATGTACGAACCATTTAATACTCTGACGGGGCGGTCAGGTGTGATATAAAGCTCAAACCCCTCTAATACAGGTGGCAAATGTGGCTTGTAATCCCATTCCGTAATCTTCTGCTCCTGCATAATATAGCTTAAAGTATTAATATTAAACTCTGCCAAATCATGAATACTGGCTTCAAGATAGTTTTGAAGAGCTTTTTCAAAAGCACCCAGCTTTGCATTTATATACTGAATCTGACAAAATTCTGTCAGCCCTATTTTTACCCTGAATTTATACTCCATGGTTTCCTCATGAAAATACGCTGTCGCACTGCGTCTTTCTTCTGCATTTTCATAGGTAAACAGGTCATACATATCGCCGTTTTCTTCATTTTTAATTGTCAGCTTATAACCAAACCATTCCGCTGGCAGGGCAGAAGGATATTGCCAGTCCTTTATTTCCTCCGACAATTTTTCTAATGTTTTTCCCTTCACATTTTTCTCCCCTTATCCATATGAAAAAAGACACTTCTATATGACAAAGTGCCTTTTCCATTAATCATTAATTGAAATATACAATTGGGTCTTTTGGCTTTTCTTTTTCGGTAAAGCTTTCTACCTTCATTTTCAAAGACTCTATTTCGCCATTGCTTTCGTACTTCAGGTGAATTACGCCAGTAATATTGCCCCATTTACGCTCATTCTTGGTAGAATCCAGCTTCTTAAAGGATGGACCAGTAGAAGGAATACCCAAGAAAACCATATCATCAGCACAGCAGTTCATACCTACACGACCTACTGCATAATGATCCTTGCCTGCCTTTCTTGCTGAACACATATAACCATCAAAATTGAGACGCTTGTTGTCGTAATTCTCAGGATTATCCTGCATGTCGACAAACATTGCACCATAATCATCAAATTCAACCATAACTGGGTCAGCATCGAGAGAGAATGGCAGCTCTGGTGG
>CALZDE010000089.1 GCA_945637225.1 uncultured Selenomonadaceae bacterium | reverse complement strand
CAATTGGTCTGCTGCATTAACTCTAGCAAAGCATTGTATGGTAGTTTCAATACCGTAAACGGTATAAGGGTGCATGCAATCTGAATAAATATGAGTACAACACGTAATGTAACTGTGTTTCAATACCGTAAACGGTATAAGGGTGCATGCAATAGTACATACCAGCAACCCCCGCCAGTAGTCCCTTCGAGATGGCAAATTTGAAACTCTAGCCATTTTTCGCTTATTTTTAGCCTTGGCTTTTGTGTACACTGTTTTAAAAAATACCGAAAACGGTCGACAATCCCCGTAATTGCAAGGGTTTGCAGTGTCCACAGAAATTTCGTAAAGACTCGTCGATTTTATGGGGTTTACGAGCCCTGCCATGTGTTTTATTTTATCATTTTTTTTACACTATGTCAAGGCTCGTTCACTATTTTATACTACAATGCTACTTCTATGAGACTCACGTGTCTCCCCTATTTTCCACATTTTCTGTTTACAGCTTTTACATACTGGCACAATCATCAATAATGGTTCATTCGCTATTTTTGTCATCCAGCTTAGATTCAATTTCAATTTTTCCAGTTCCTTTTCGTCAAGCTCAGCCATAAAAAGGCTATACTGAATCCTATAAGCTATTCCTTTTAAATATTCCGCTACCCTATTTCTTATTTTATTTTCAGTTATATCATAACAAATAACGTATGTCATGCTACATCCACCGCCCCTTTAAATATTATTTTAGCAAATTCCATTATCTTTTTTCTTATCCATTCCCGCGGAGTTCCTCCTTCATATTCTTGATACTGCCTGTTCATATAATCTTCATAAATATTTATCCATGTTCTTTTTAAATCTGCTCCCACTCTCCAGCCCATATTTTCATCATTCTCAAATTCATTTGGATTAATTCTATTATGATTTATCGTAGATAGTACCAGCCTGTCTATAACATTCTGTCGAAATAATTCCATCAAATCAAACACTAAACTGTCTTTTCTCCCATTATTGCTATGAAAAAATCCAAATCTCGGATCCAATCCTGCTCCCACTATTGCTGTCCTCACCTCTCGTTCTAAAAAAGCATACGCATAATTAAGCAAGGCATTAGCTGGATCTAGTGCTGGTCTACGGCTTCTTCCCTTCCATCCCCAAACTTCTGTGTCTAATATAAGTTCAAATGCTCCAAAATATTTTTTTGATGCCATTCCTTCCATTCCCCTAAATATTTCCACATCATCTATTTCATTCAGCTCTTTTCTAATTCTGCGTATATCACTGGCATATTGCCCTATTTCCAAATCTTGCTTATATCGAGCATAATATTTCAATAAATTGTACTGATTGTTTAGTTTTTCCCCCAATACCCACTGTATAAGTCCAATCTGACTATCATGCTCCATAAAGCGTTCCATTTGGCACTTACTTCTAAACCATGATGTATTATCATTATACACTTGTCCCTTTACTTTTCCAAAAAAATCTATAAAATATATAGGTATATCTTCTTCCAGCATCAATTCCATAAGCGGTGTAGATATATGTGTCCCCTCTCCCAGTACTATACTGTGCACATAATTAATTGGCACGCTCTGAATTTCTGCATTATTATGTTCTACAATTACTCTTCTTCCTTTCCTGCTTGCTTTTGCTCCTTTTTTAAGTACGTATATAGCAGTCATAATACCAGCCCCCATATATAAAATACGATTTATTTATAGGTACAGTATAATCCATCAGAATAAATTTTTCATTTCAAAAAATATGCGAAGTAAAAACAGCCTCCATAAAATAGAGACTGCTTTACTTTTCACTATTAACTAAAATTAATTCTCGTCTGACCAAAACCCTGACCTGTCAACCGCCCCACTCCTGCAAATGGTGCAAGGCTTGCCAACATAATCACAGCTTCACGTTCCTCATCAGCAAGTCGTTTCATAGAAAAATTAAAATTTCCCCTAAAACTTAATGCCCCTCTGTCTGCCGCAAAGTAAACCTTTTCCGACTTGCCTTCCCATTCCTGTGGTAATAACAATGCCGCAGTTTCCTTTACGCTGTCTTTATCAAAGGTCACTGGCATACCTATGCTATTCCACTTATCAGCCAAAGAACCAAATATCAATTCCGGCGTAGGAAAAGCATAGTCATCATCAAAACTACGGAAAGCAACTGGTGATGTGAAGTTAAATTCTACCTTGCTGACATGATTTGCAGAAAATGCACCTGCCATCAATTCTTCAATTTCAAGCACACCGGTATCATGTGAGCCATCGCATATAATTTTATCAAGCTTTAATGATAATCTGTCCAGCTGAAATTCCGTACCTAATGGCACCTCCATAACAGCTTGTATCAAATCCTCTACCAACAGATTTATCCGCCAGTAAAATTCATCACCCTGACGTATTTGATAAAATTCTCGGCCCCTGCTTTTAGTTATTCTAAAGCCATATGTATTATTTCCTCTAGGTATCGGCTGTAGCTGTGATAACGTAAAAGGCTTAAACTGCCTTGTATCATGTAATGCTTCTGCCATTTCTTCTGAGAAATTATCTACAATGGAGAAAAAAACTGCATGGAGCTTCCTGCCATGAAAAGCTGGTATAGATACTGAGTTTTGAGCTGTCAATCTATAAAGTATTGATGCTAACATTACTTCACCACACCATCTATTGACTTTAATACTGCCCTTGTCTTAAACTTTTCATTTGGAGAATATGAACCATCTCTATCTAGTGTTCCCTGCATAACTGCTACACGTTCTGACCATTTATTTTTGCTAGTTATATTTCCATAATCTAACATATTGGTCAAATCCTTCATCACACCCTGCCAAGAATTTTCCAAGTGATTATTCACCAATTCAGATTTAAATTTACTTATGTATTCTGCAAACTTTTCTTCTGAGCTTGAATTAAGCCAACCATCGTTACCAAACAATCCTGCATAATTGTCTTTCTTATCCAGCATTAATTTAGCATTTATACTTACACTACCCAAGCCCAGTGATTTTCCCTGTCCGAGCTTATAGGCAATTTTATTCTTAGCACCATTCATATCAAATATCATAAGAATTGCGCCTAATTCTGCCTTAGACAGATTCTTAAATCTTATCTTTCCTTTGAAATTTGTTCCCTTAGGTATAGGTTTAATAGCTGTAGAAACCTTATCCTGCGCCTGTGGTGCTGGCTCAACCTTGTTCCAATCGCTCTGCTGATGCCAATACATCTTATAACCTCTCAGCTTAGCACTTTCCATATCCCAGTGTGCTAATGGCGTATTTTGTTTCTGCTGTAAGTATAACTGATATGAAGTAGGATTTGGCTCTCCAAGCACTACCTTCTTACTCTTTAATCTGCCTACATTTCCTTCTGCAACTGCATCCTCAAAGAAAACTCTGCTTCCCCATAACTCCTTATAGCCAAATACAGCATCAGCATAGTCTATTGTATCAATACGCAGTGGTGCTGGTATTCTATCACCAATAGAGTGCAGATATGGTATACGGAAGCACTGACCATGACCAAAGGCAGTTACCTTTTTTCCATCGTTGAGGAAAAAGCATGGTATTAAGTATTCTACCCCCATTTTTACTAAATCAGGAACCATCTTTTTTAATACTTCTCCCTTTAATGGCCCCTGCTGGATATGTTTACCTGCTTCAGCTTTAACCTCATACTTTAAGAGATTTACTCCGCCACGTTTAGTATCATTTTCATACTCGTAAATAACACTATCTGGAATTTCCAGCCAATGCTCACGACTCTTATCTATATCGTGCAAGTCCATATAACGAATCTGCTGCTTGCCAGCCTTCAATTTATCTAAAGGCCTCATTCTGTTGTACTCTTCCTCTGTTTTTAATCTGGATTCCTTCTGACTTCCAGTGATAATATACGCTCTTGATCCCTGCCAGTCAATACGAGATGACTTCAATGGTAATATTTTAGTTCTATATTTAAACGTATATGTTTTTATAAATTCTCTCTTAACTGATTTTAACGATGGTGCAACAAAGTAATCTCTGCCAATTTTTAATAAAAATCCTGGTTTAGCATTTTTTACCAATTTACCATCTTTATTACCACTCATACGAGCATCATACGCACTATGTAATGGTCTAGTCCAAGGTACACTATTTACAGCCATAATACAACGGTAATATAAATGCCTTTCCGTATAATCTTCATCAGCACGCAATGAACCGCAAGTTATGATTTTATATAAATTTTTAATCATACCACGCATACTACTGCCGGGAATAATTGGCTTACCAGGATCGACAGGTGCAATTGTCTCCCCTTCTTCTGCCCTGATAAACAACGGCGTTTCCAAATTTATATTGAGGTCGATATAACCAGATAACTTTTCGATACCATCCATATATTTCTTATAAGCCTTCGTATAATCACGCTTATCCATGGACTGATATATTTCTTCTATTGGAGATTCCAGCACCGCACTAGGAAATCTAACAAAGTTATATGGTGCAGTTGCAGTCTCATCAGTTACCATAACATCAACTTGTCCATTAGGCGCAGTCTTTCTACTACCTCCAGAGTTGCCAGCATTACCTTTACCGCCTCTATTGTTCTTTGTATTATCTTTGCCTTCAAATTTGCTATAATCCTGCTTTTTCTCCTTCTTTTCAATCTTATCTAAGCCAAACTGTGCACGCAAAGCTTCAAAATCCATACCTTATTACACCTCCAATTCCTGTAATCCTAAATATCTGTAATCGCCATAACCAGACAAGCCGCTTTCATCATCACTTACCACATAATTACGAGTTACTAGACCACAACGCTTCTCTTTTACTATATTTGCTGGTACTGTCAATTCTAATTTACGTGGTTCATCCTGTAATCTAGTAAAGCCTTTTTCTGATTCTGTAGCATATCCCCACATAGGAGCGATACTATCAACATAACTCACATTTTCCCCTATGCCATCCACTACTAATCTGCCTACTAGCATTTTGCCATCCTTCATCAAATGAAGTTCCTTATTTTCATCGAAAATACGTACCTCATGACAAAGATTTATATTCCATTCTTCATCATCTGAGAACATTATCTCGCCAGATTGCAAATAACCCCACTTGATGCAGTTAAACTGCCAGCTTACAACGATAGCCTTTTCACCGAAACTTTCTTTAATTTTTTCTGTAACAGCTTCCAGGGTTGCTTCTATTTTTACTGACTCTAACTTAGATTGACCTTTCACCAGCTGTAATTTTTCCTTTATGTTTATTGCCATATTAATTCCCCTTCACACACAGAGCTTTAACATATGACTCCAAGGTATCCTTATTGCCCTTTGTTACTTTTCCTTTTGTTCCCAGCTCATAATCACCATTATAGCTAACCTTTGCAGATATGCCATTTAACGTACCACGTCCTATGGACTTCTCGCCACCGATAGCAACTTTGCCAAGCCACATATCTCTTAGCAATAATAATGCTAATCCGACTTCTTCCTCTTTCGCATTCTTTATTTCAAAATGGATGTGAACAGTTGCACATCCCTGTTCTTTTTGCCAAATTGGTTTGGTAGAAAATAATGCAGAACGGACTACTCCACCAGTAATCCTGTCTATACGAGTTCTTGGCTGAGGGTATTCTTTAACACCATTTTTGATATATGTTTCTTCAACATAGAGCCTGCTTTTTGCCTTATGCTCGTTATCTTCGCTATACCCCATAAGATTATTTATAAACTCATTAGCAAATTTAGCTGGACAGCCCATTACATCAAGTATATATGCTGAATGACTGCGCAAAACACCTTTTAAGCTTGTACCTGGTATTACAAAGTCATTACCACTACGCTTAAATACTGCTGAAATATTCTTATCTCTATCTTCCACAGATACATCCAAATCTCTGATAAGCATAGCCGATCTTATTGCAAAATCTGCATCAACTATAAGCCTGTTTGTTTCTGCTACAGTCGCTTTGCATTTCTCCGTTATTTTATCAGAAGCATTCTTAGGAATATTTTCATAATCCAATAACCACGCTTTTACATCTGCAGGATTACCAAAATTATAATATCCACTTGCAGTCTCTGTCATTTTGATACGACCAAATCCTGTAGCAGTCTTACCACCTACGGCAATTCCTTCTTCCAATCTTGCACGCAGTTTTATAAATGCTTTACGAATATCCTGAACCTTATTTTCATGCTTTTTACGCAATTTAATACTTATTTTGAGCTGACCATCAGCTCCTTTATCTACAGCTTCATAGTCAAACTTAGCACCATTTACAGATGTACCAGTTACGCTGTCTATCCTTACGCCATCACGAGTGGTTAATACTGCATTTTCAAGCACTATGTCACTTATCTGAAGCATACTCTGTTCTGTATCAGCATTGCCAAAAAGTTCTGCTGCATCTTCATCACCACAAGACATAACATAATCCCGAAGTACACCTGCCAATGATGTACCAGGAATAAATGGCTGCTCCTGTTTATTCTTTAAAACATGAATATCCTTTGTACTTTCATAAGACTCATCACCAGTACCATCACCAATGAGTAATGGTGATTCTAACGTAATTTTGCCAGTTACTACCATATATCCAATAACTGCTGCCTTATTCATATTTTCCATCAAGCTTCACCGCCTTCATTAGTAACCGTTGAGTGCTTACGTGCATAACGGAAAAACCAATGCCAGTATTCATAGAAATACTCTCCATCAGTCACATTATAATCATTATCCATGCCGATTTCATTTATCAGTTCACCAATTTTTGTATTACTATTATTTAATTCTGCCTGCCAAACATTTTCATAAGGAAGCTTCATCTTATCTCTAAGAATTTCTAACAGACTTCTATCTCCCATATGAAGCTCTCTTAAATAAGTTTCAAAATTAGTTACATTACGCAGTTCTCCTGATATATAGTTGCTAAAACTATTTCTAAAACTATAATTTTTATCGTTATTGTTAAATTTGGTCTTATCTCCAAGCAGACTATCCAATCTAGTAAAGAAATGAGCCTTACCCTTTATACCACGCATGGCCTTTGCATCATCATAAGCGTACTGGCGCATTTTGGACAAGATATACTGCTTTACGATTTTTTTGGCAATTTTAGCAGTCTCACCATTTTTATTTATTTTTGCTATACCAACATGACGGCAATCTACATCTTTTCCTGTTTCCACTACATCTGCATTCCATACACGAAGCTGGCCAAAGCCTTCCTCTGTGCGGAAACCTGCTCCATAATACATCAGCTTGTTCAATCTGGTAACTTCATCATCAGACCAGCTTCCAGCTTTTTTCAATTTAAATACAGTACCAGCAGCAATCACATTAGTGCGTGGCCTGCGCATTTTCCATACACCTACAAAATTATCTACGGTATCAATTTTTCCCCATACCTGCTCTACTTCTACACCTTCACCAATCAATTTTGCTATATCATTCAATGATTTTTTACAATCATAAGCCATTTCTCCCAAAGGTATATACGGAGTCTCTAATCTCAAAACTACAGTTTCTTTATTAGGTGCTGCATTTTCTACATCAAGCATATCACCAATAGTTAAACGTAACTGACCATATTGAGTAGTATGAGAACGTCCTGTACTATTAACAATAGAATCTCCTCTATTCAGCCCAACTTTCTCCAAAAGAAGCTTTAAATCCGCTTCTTCACCAATAATCTCTGCCTGAAAATATTGACCTTCAGAAACTGATTCATAATTGAATATACCGCCTTCAATGGTCCTGCCAGCAATACGCTTATCATCATCACAACGGTTTATATGCATAGAAATATTTTTATCTACATTTACAAAGCAAATTTTACCATCATTGATTACTGCTAATCCCTTACAGCCTTTGTAGCCTGCTCTATGTT
>CALZDE010000088.1 GCA_945637225.1 uncultured Selenomonadaceae bacterium | reverse complement strand
AAATGAATAAAATTATTCGTATAAAGGATACTTAGCGCAGAGAGCTGCTACACGCTGACGAGCCTCTTCCTTGCACTTTTCATCCTCTGGATTGTCAAGAGCCAAAGCGATAATATTTGCTACTTCCTCAAAATCTGCTTCCTTGAAACCGCGGGTAGTCAGCGCAGGAGAGCCGAGACGGATACCGCTGGTTACGAATGGGCTGAGCTTCTCGAAAGGAATGGTGTTGCGGTTAGCAGTAATGCCAATTTCATCCAAAACATTCTGTGCTATCTTGCCAGTGATGTTCTTAGAGGTCAGGTCTACCAGCATGAGGTGGTTGTCAGTACCGCCAGATACGATACGGAAGCCCTTGGACTGCAAGGTCTTTGCCAATACCTGAGCATTGTTGATAACCTGCTGTGCATATTCCTTAAATTCTGGGGACAGAGCTTCCTTCAAAGCTACTGCCTTAGCAGCGATAACGTGCATCAGAGGACCGCCCTGAATGCCAGGGAATACAGCCTTGTTGAACTGCTTGCCGAACTCAGCATCCTTGCAGAGAATCATACCGCCACGAGGACCACGGAGAGTCTTATGAGTGGTAGTGGTAACAACATCAGCATAAGGAATTGGAGATGGATGTAAACCAGCAGCTACCAGACCTGCAATATGAGCGATATCTACCATGAGATATGCTCCAACGGAATGAGCGATTTCAGCCAGACGTGGGAAATCAAGAGTACGTGCATAAGCAGAAGCACCTGCTACGATTAACTTTGGCTTGCACTCCTCAGCAATCTTCTGAACCTCATCATAATCGAGAGCCTCAGTCTTTTCGCTTACACCATAAGGAACGATGTTGAAATACTTACCAGACATATTTACAGGAGAACCATGAGTCAGATGACCGCCATCAGTCAGGTTCATGCCCATAACGGTATCGCCAGGGGTCAGCAGAGCAAAGAAAACTGCCATATTTGCCTGTGCACCGGAATGAGGCTGTACATTTGCATATTCAGCACCGAAAAGCTTGCAAGCACGGTCAATAGCCAGCTGCTCAACCACATCCACATGCTCACAACCGCCATAGTAACGCTTGCCAGGATAACCCTCAGCATATTTATTAGTAAGAACACTGCCCTGTGCAGCCATAACTGCGGTGCTTACGATATTCTCAGAAGCAATCAGCTCCAGCTTGTTCTGCTGACGGCTCAGCTCATTAGCCAGTACCTCAGCCACCTCAGGGTCTACGGTGTTTAACTTATCCATTAAAGCCATTTTGAAAAAACTCCTTCACTTCAATAAATATATGAAAAATATATAAAGCTTGGCAGGGGGAATATAACATCCCCCATACCTAGCTAAAACCAACACGAATCATATAATACGCTTATTTCTTATTTTTCTTACTTGTTTTCGAGAGCCATCATCTTGTCGATACGACGCTGGTGACGCTCATCACCGGAAAATGGAGTAGACAGCCATGCCTTAACAATCTCACCTGCTGGACCAAACCCTAATACTCGGCCCCCCAAGCCAAGAATATTAGCGTCATTGTGCTCACGAGACATTTTTGCGGAAAAAACGTCATTACAGAGAGCAGCGCGAATGCCCTTTACCTTGTTGCAGGCAATGCTGATGCCTAAGCCAGTACCGCAAAGCACAATGCCCTTTTCAGCTGCACCGGAAGTAATCTCAGCGCAAACCTTCTCAGCAATATCAGGATAGTCTACAGAAGCAGTGCCAAAAGTACCAACATCATTTACTTCGATGTCTGGAAATTCCTTTGCAATAACTTCCTTAACAGAATCCTTCAGCTCCACAGCACCGTGGTCACAGCCAATTACTAACTTCATAATTTATTCCTCCTGTGCAAAAACAAATTATTCCTCACATTTTAAGAGTATATCATACTAAAGGAATTTTGTCATTAAATTCTTCTTAAAATTTCATTAATTTCTTTTTCGCTGATAGCTCCCTGACGAATAATCACAGGAAATTCATCAGTACAATCCACAATTGTCGACTCTGTGCCAATACTGCATACCCCGCCATCCAAAATTAAAGGAATGCGTCCCTGCATATCATTATAAACATCCATAGCAGATTTTGGACTTGGGTGAGATGACATATTCGCACTAGGTACTGCCAACGGTATTCTTGCCTTACTTAAAACAGCCAATGCCACAGGATTATCTGGAATACGTATGCCTACCGTATTTTTACCGCCTGTTACTATGGAAGGAATTTCTTTTTTCTTCCTCAATATAACGGTAATCGGGCCCGGACAGAATTTATCCATAAGAGCCTTAGCCATCGGCGTAATTTCCTCTGCAATTTCTTCTGCCATAGCCACATCTGCTATCTGAAGGGAAAAAGCCTTGTAGGAAGGACGTTCTTTTGCCTCATACAAAGACCTTACCGCCTGCTGATTAAGTCCATTAGCCGCTAATCCATAAACCGTTTCAGTTGGAAAAGCCACTAATTCGCCATTTTTCAGCATTTCTGCCGCTTTTTCTATAATATCAGCCTGTTTTTCAACATCATCAATCTTAAAAATCTCAGTTTTCATCTCACTCACCTCACTATCCACTAATCATTACTAATTACTTCTTCCAAAGCACAACACAGCGGTCAATGCCAGCTAAATCCTTTATGACCTCGACCTTGCCCCACATGAGATTACGCTTCGCCATTTCCAAAATAGCCTGACTCTGGTTAATGCCTATTTCTATTGCTAAAAAACCGCCGTCTTCAATATAATTTGCACTTTTTACCAAAAGCTGACGATAAAAATCAAGTCCATCAATACCGCCATCTAAAGCACCCATTGGCTCAAAATCCTTCACATCAGATTCTAACCCCAATATATCCTGCTTAGGAATATAAGGCGGATTAGATAGAATTGCAGTAAATTTACCTTTGTTTTCCAGTGGCTTTAAAAAGTCCCCTTCCAAAAATTCTATCCTGTCAGATACAGCAAATTTCTCAGCATTTTCCTTTGCAACTGCTATTGCCTTAGGAGAAATATCCACTGTAACAGCTTCTATTTCCTTCATATAATTTAAGATAGAAAGACAGATTGCACCGCTTCCTGTACCTAAATCAGCAAAGCATTTTCCAGTTCCTGCTTCATTGCCAGCAATTTTGCCTAAACGCTCCATCGCTGTTTCAACTAAAATCTCTGTATCAGGTCTTGGAATTAAAGTCGCTTCTGTCACCTTGAAATCTAAACCCATAAATTCCCTAACGCCAGTAATATAGGCAACAGGCATTTTCATAGCACGCTTCTTGATACATTCCTTGAATTTTGCTAATTCTTCGCTATCAAGGGGCTGGTCAAAATGTACGTATAAGAAAATTCTTTCTTTATTCAGCACATAACCTAAAAGAACTTCTGCGTCTAAACGGGGATTTTCTATATTGTACTTTTGGAAATATTCCTCAGTCCATTTCAGGATTTTTCCTATTGTCCAAATCTCTGCCATATCACTTTACCTGCTTCAGCTTTTCCGCCTGATCTGCCGTAATAAGACCATTTAAAATTTCATCCAGCTGACCGTTTAAAACCAAATCTAATTTATGGAGAGTAAGTCCAATACGATGGTCTGTAACACGTCCCTGCGGGAAATTATAGGTACGTATTCTTTCACTTCTGTCACCAGAACCTACCTGACTTTTTCTGTCAGCCGCAATAGCATCGGTCTGTGCGGATTGTGCTAATTCAAATAATTTTGCCCGAAGCATTCTCAGGCACTGTTCACGATTCTGAAGCTGTGACCTCTGATTCTGGCACTGTACTACTATGCCTGATGGCTCATGTGTCATACGTACAGCAGAAGAAGTTTTATTGATATGCTGACCGCCTGCACCACTTGAACGATAGGTATCCACACGTACCTCTGCCATATTGATTTTTACTTCCTCAGTGTCCTCTACCTCAGGCAATACGGCTACTGTAACTGCTGATGTGTGAATGCGTCCGCTTGATTCAGTAGCGGGCACACGCTGTACTCTATGCGTACCACTTTCGTATTTAAGCTTGCTGTATGCTCCATCACCTTCAACAGTAAAGGTAACTTCCTTAAAACCGCCTATTTCTGTTGCATTGGCATCTATAAGGCTGACACGCCATCCCTGATTTTCTGCATAACGTGAATACATACGGAAAAGGTCGCCTGCAAAAAGTGCCGCTTCCTCACCGCCAACACCACCGCGGATTTCCACAATTACGTTTTTATCATCGTTAGGGTCACGAGGTAAAAGAAGAATAGGAAGCTCATTATCAAGCTCTTCCTTTCTGGCACGAAGTTCCTTTAATTCTTCATTTGCCATTTCCTTCATTTCATCATCAAGGCTGGAATCTGAAAGCATTTCCTTTGCATCTTCAATGCCCTGACACGCTCTTTTATATTCTCTGAAAGCTGTAACAATTGGCTCTAAATTAGAATGCTCTTTATTGTATTTTTGCCATTTTGCCATATCAGCTAAAACATCAGGATCACTGATAACTGACTCCAGCTCCATGTATTTATCTTCAACTGCCTGTAATTTATTTATCAATTTAATTTTCCTTTCACAATTAAATATATGATGCGGTTCCTGCTGGTATTTTTCCCTCTGGGATAACTGCCTTTGCTGACTCTATTGCTACTTCTACCATGTCATCATCAGGCTGTCTTGTAGTCATCAGCTGAAGCCATAATCCTGGCTTAATTGCCCAGCCTAAAATACAGTTATCTGAATTAGCGGAAAAGCGGATTATTTCATAGGATACACCTGCTACCACTGGCAAAAGTACAACTCTGCTCAAAATTCTCAGCCATAAATCAGGCCAGCCTAAAAAAGCAAAAACCACTGTACTTACCATCATGACAATCAACAGAAATGATGTACCGCAACGCTTATGAAGTCTCGTGTATTTCTGCACATTTTCTACGGTAAGAGCTTCACCAGCTTCAAAGCAGGCAATCGTTTTATGCTCTGCTCCATGATACTGAAAAACACGCTGAATATCCTTCATACGGGAAATACCCCAAATGTATGCTAAAAAAATACAGAGCCTTAAAATACCTTCCATAATATTCAGAAAAAATGGGTCCTCAGTAATGGTGTGAAACAGCTTTGCCGCCCCTGTTGGAATAGCCACAAAAAGTACAGCTGCCAAAATAAAAGCAAAAACCACTGTACCAGCAATTTCCTTGTCTGACATCTGCTCATCTTCCTCGCCTGCCATCTTTGCAGAAAAAGAAAGCGACTTGATACCCATTACCATAGACTCGCCTAGTGAAACACAGCCCCTCAGCATTGGTTTCTTCAAAATTGGATAACGGTCACTTATGGAATTGACCGGCTTGCACTCTATTTCTATTTTTCCTTCGGGAGTGCGGACTGCTGTAGCAACCTTTTCCGGGCCTCTCATCATAACGCCCTCAATGACTGCCTGACCGCCAATAGTTATTTTCTTTTCTTCTGACATAAAAATCCTTTCAAAAGGGGTAAATTATACAAAAATAGGCAGGACAAAATTGCCCCGCCCATGCTGTAATCATAAAAATTACTTCTTTGCGTAACGCTTGTTGAACTTCTCGATACGACCACCAGCAGCAATGTCACGCTGACGACCAGTGAAGAAAGGATGGCACTTGGAGCAAACGTCTACTCTCAGCTCAGCCTTTACAGAACCGGTGGTGAAGGTGTTACCGCAACCGCAGATAACAGTAGTCTCATGGAATTCTGGATGAATACCTGGTTTCATTATATATCTACCTCTCTTTGATGTCCCATACTGGGAATGTTAAAGTATTGCAAGCTCACTATGCGCAAGCTTGGTCCGACTTAGCAGTGCTTCCCATAATGGGTCAAAGCCTGGCTAGTCTTTTGGTTTTCGCCATAGACAGCTCGTTCACGGTACTCAATAGCGCCGTTTCTGCCCGACTTTGCCTATTATAGCACACTAAATCCAGAAAATCAAGAAAATTTTCTTGAATTTTTTTCTTTTTCTGTTAAAATATATTATAGAGTAAAATGTAGAATTATTTTCAATTTATATAGGAGCAAAAGTAATGCCTAATAACAGTTATTCACAGATGCAGTGCAGTCTGTGCCGCAAAGTAGTAAATACTCATTCCCGTTATGATTTCCCAGTTTATGACCCTCGCACTGGCTTTGGTCTCTGCAAGCAGTGCATTAAGGATTTGAACAATGCAATTTCTGCTCATGAAGATACCGAAGCTAAGGACCATGCAATAGAAGCTGCCGAAGAAATCACCAGTGAGATTTCCCGCATTCGTCCTCATATCATCAAGGATTATTTAGACCAGTACATCGTAAATCAGGACAGAGCCAAGAAGGTTTTGGCGGTAGCTGTTTACAATCACTATAAGCGCATGAAGTACGGTCTTGATAACAAAGACGGTGACGATATCGAAAAGTCCAATGTCATCATGCTGGGACCTTCCGGCTGTGGCAAAACTGCCCTGCTCATGCACTTAGCAAAGCTCTTGAATATTCCTTTCGCTGTTACCGATGCTTCCAGCCTTACAGAAGCAGGTTTTGTCGGCTCTGACGTGGAGGTAGCAGTCCGCAACCTGTATTATGCGGCAGATAAGGATATCAGCCGTACTGAGCATGGTATTATTTATCTTGACGAGTTTGATAAATTAGCCAGAAAATCCGGTGAAAACAACTCCATTACCGCTGACCCAGGTCATGAGGGTGTACAGCAGGCACTCCTCAAAATGATTGAGGGCGGTGTAGTAGAATTTACTGCACAGGGACAGAGAAAGCATCCTGAAGCACCTACCATCAAGATCAACACTACCAATATCTTATTTATAGTAGGCGGTGCTTTCGTAGGCATTGATAAGATTATTGCAAAGCGCATTAAGAAGCAGGATACCGCTATCGGCTTCGGTGCAGAAGTAATCGGCAAGGATAACAAGCCAAAATTCAATGAATTAATCCATAAGGTACGCCCAGAGGATTTGATGAAATTCGGTATTATCCCTGAGATTATCGGACGTCTGCCAGTTATCTGTACCTTGGAAACCTTAGATGAGGATGCCCTGCTCCGCATACTGACCGAGCCAAAGAATGCACCTGTCCGTCAGTACGAAAAACTCCTGAAGATGGATAATGTAGAGCTTGAGTTTGAGGAAACCGCACTCAAGGCAGTAGCACAGAAGGCTATTAAGCGCAAGACTGGTGCCCGTTCCTTAAAGGGTATCATCGAGGATGTAATGCTGGATATTATGTTTGATATTCCAAAATCAGATACCCCACGCAAGGTAATCATTACTGCTGAATGTATCAATGATGGTGCCGAGCCCATAATTAAAGAACTCTAATTATATTAAATATAACGACTAAGAGATGTCCCCCACTTCTATAAGTGGCGGGTACCTTATTCTATAAACACGGTGGAGCATATCTCCATCGTCGTTGAAACGCTGTCATAGGAAGAAAATGCTTGTTGCATTTTCATGATTGAGGGCGTTATAAAAAAGCGAACTCATTACGGGTTCGCTCTTTTCATGCCTGTTTACATGTACAAAATATATTATTTATTCTTCAAGCTCAAAATAATGCAATATGGATACTCAGAGAAATCCATATATTCACCATTTCCCATATCTACCACATCCCCAGCTTTTGGCTCATTCTGCCAGCCATAAAGACCAGCAAACTTATCCAATGGAGAATTGCAGGTCAGCACACTGCGGTCAAGTGCCTTATCGCTGTTAAATAACAGTGCTACTCGGTCAACAGTATAGGTTCTGCGGTCAAAGGTAACTACCACACCAGATTTTGGATAATACCAAGCATATTCCTCAATGCCAGTATTTTTAGCCTCGTTATTGAGATACTCCAGAATTTCCAAAGTCTGTGCATCAAATCCCGTAGTATCCTTCACTGGCAATGCAAGACC
>CALZDE010000087.1 GCA_945637225.1 uncultured Selenomonadaceae bacterium | reverse complement strand
TAGTCGTTATAACCAACACACAATTCTCAAATATCTCTTCATATCCCCAAATACATTTTGCATAATCATGAAAAAATTGTGCAATTTGTGCAGGAGAATCAAAATATATGTCGAACATTATAAGCAAGATATAGAGGAGGTAAACGTAATGTAGCAATTTTAGAGGAGAGTGGTAATATGAAGGTATATGAAAGCAATAATATCCGTAACGTTGTTCTTATGGGACATAGCCGTTCAGGTAAAACAAGTATTGTAGATGCCTGCATGTTTAACAGCGGTGCTAACACCAGAATCGGACAGGTGGACAATGGCACCTCAGTAACAGATTTTGAAGCGGAAGAAGTTAAACGTAAGCTAAGTATCGGTGCTGCATTAGCTGCCTGTGAATGGCAGGACTGCAAGATTAATTTCATTGACACTCCTGGCTATGCTGATTTTACAGGTGAAGCACGTGGGGCTATAGCCGGAGCAGATTGCGCTATGATCGTTATTTCCGCTAAAACTGGTATCGCTCAGGGTACAGTAGATGCGTGGAAAATAGCAGAAAAAGCAGGATTGCCACGTGTATTCTTCGTAAATAAAATGGATCGTGAACAGGCTGATTTTCAGTCTATCGTGTTGGAATTGCAGACCCGTTATGGAAATGGTGTTGTGCCAATCCAGCTGCCTGTAGGTGAGAAAAATACCTTCGAGGGAATTGTTGACCTGTTAGGGTTAAGTACCCGTATCAAGGAACGAAATGCCAATAATTGCCGCGAAGTTGACAATATACCTGAATATATGGAAGAAGCAGTCGAGGAAGCACGCCTCAAGCTCATGGAGGTTGTTGCCGAAATTGATAATACTCTTCTCGAAAAATATCTTGAAGGTGAAGAAATTAAAAAAGAAGAAATTGCTGATGCTCTCATTGAAGGTGTAGGCAAAGGCAAAATCTTCCCTGTAATGTGCGGTTCTGCTGGCAAGAATGTCGGTATGCACAAGCTTCTCTTTGATATTATTGAATATTTCCCTGCTCCAACTGATACCATGATTGCTGGCACTGACCCAGAAACCGAGGACCTCATTGAACGTCAGCTTGATGATCCGTTCTCCGCTCAGGTTATTAAGACACTGGTTGACCCATTTGTTGGCAGACTCAGCTACCTGCGCATATTCTCTGGTTCATTAAAGAGCAACTCCACTGTAGAAAATGTTCGTGAAAACTTTACAGAACGTATCGGCAACATATTTACCATGCAGGGCAAACAACAGATTCCAGTGGAAAAGGCTTATGCAGGTGATATCGTTGTTACCGCTAAATTGCAGAAAACCAAAACAGGTGATACATTAGCTGATAAATCTGCACTGATTGCCTATGATGCTATCGAATATCCTGAGCCAATGCTTGCTATGGCGGCTTCTGCTACCAAAAAAGAGGATCAGGACAAGATTCTCACCGCTCTCTACAAACAGCAGGATGAGGATCCTTCATTGATGATATACAAAAATACAGAGACCAATGAGACTATCGTGCGTGGTGTTGGCGAAACTCATCTTGATGTTCTCTGTGAAAAGATTCAGCGCAAATTTGGCGTAGCAGTCAAGCTCACACCTCCTGCTATTCCATACCGTGAAACCATCCGCAAAGCTGTAGATGCAGAAGCAAAGCACAAGAAGCAGAGTGGCGGTCATGGTCAGTATGGACATGTGCTTATAAAGGTATCTCCTCAGTCCTCTGGTGCCGGCAACGCCTTCAGTGAAAGCTTGTTTGGTGGCAGTATTCCTCGTCAGTTCGTTCCTGCTGTAGAAAAAGGCGTTAATGAGGCTCTCTGCAAGGGCGTTTTAGCTGGCTATCCTGTAGTTGATGTAGCTGTAAACCTCTACGATGGCTCCTATCATGCAGTTGATTCCTCCGAAGCTTCTTTCAAGACCGCCGCAGCTATGGCTATCAAGAAAGCATTGGCAGACGCCTCTCCTGTACTTTTGGAACCTATCTATGATGTTACCGTCACTGCTCCAGAGTATATGCTGGGTGATGTAGTAGGCAAGCTCAACTCCAAGCGTGGACAGATTATGGGTATGGATGCTATCAGCACCAATGTTCCTGACAAGGATATGAGTGCTGTACATGCAAGAGTTCCATTGGGAGAAATGACAAATTTCGCTACCGAACTCCGTTCACTTACTCAGGGACGTGGCAGCTACACTATGGCTTTTGCTAATTATGAGGTCGCTCCTCCACGTACAGCTCAGAGTGTGATAGAAGCCAGACAGAAAAAAGACGAAAAGAAGTAAGTAACTGAATTATGTATTAAAAAAGATTGTACAGTTCCCAGTGATCCGTACAATCTTTTATTGTTTCAGTTATTAGCAAATAACACTTTATTTAATTAATTTTTTGATATCTTCTTCAGGAGTTGTTAATGAAAGGATGTTATCTATGGGATATTACTGGCTTGCACCATCACCTATCGGCTATCTGTATTTAGAGGAAAATAAAGAAGGTCTATGCAAACTAAGCTTTTGCGATAAACCTTCAGACAACCTATCTATTTCACCTATGGGAAAATTTACAAAATTAGCAGTAACTCAATTAGAAGAATACTTCGCCAAGAAAAGAACTGCATTCACCGTACCACTCAGCCTAAAAGGAACTGCTTTTCAGGAAGATATCTGGCATGCACTACAGAAAATCCCCTACGGAAAAATTATTTCCTACAAAGAACTAGCTGAAAAAGCAGGACACCCCAAAGCATACAGAGCCGCTGGCAATGCAAACAACAAAAATCCTATTGCAATTATCATACCATGTCATAGAGTCTGCGGTGCCGATGGTTCGTTGACAGGCTATGGTGGCGGATTAGATAAAAAACAATTCCTGCTTGATTTAGAAAATTAGCTTAACAATTCTTCCCACTCAGCTGCCTTAAATCCTACTAGAACCTTGTCATCTGACACAAGAAGCGGTCTTTTTACCAGCATGCCATTAGTAGCAAGAAGCTTGAGCATTTCATCCTCATCCATAGATGGCAATTTATCCTTTAACTGCATTTCCCTATAAAGCATACCGCTCGTATTAAAAAATTTTTTCAACGGCAATTTACTTATTTTATGCCATTCCTTTAATTCCTCATAGGATGGATTATTCTCTACGATATGACGCTCGATGTATTCTACATCATTTTCAGCAAGCCATTTTCTGGCCTTCTGACAGGTTGTACATTTAGGATAGCATACAAATAACATTTTTCTTCCCTCCTATATTTTTACAATGCCTTCGATACTTCCTCAGCATTTTTCTTTATCTGTGCTACTCTGTCCATGATATTTTTCACTACTGGCATTTTTCCCTTAAACAGTACGCTGACACCACCGCCAAATCCTTTAAATGGCTGTTGACTGAATGTAGTTTTAACATCCACTATATTACCATTTTTTACAATATAGGTGATTATCATATTCACAAAATCAATCTGTTTACTGTTAAGGTTGCCAGCTGAAATAAACTCACTAAATGCTTCATTTACGGCTGACTGTTCCATGCCAACAATCTCACGCACTAACATTCCTACAGGCTTTTCGCCATAATCCTTTGTGTAATCCTCCTTAGAACCCAATTCCTCCCAAAGAATTTTTTCCAGCATTTCTAAATCATTAGTAGTCAATTGCTTATTATTGCGAAGCTTATACACTGCCAAAGTATCTTCATGCTCTTTAAGATAATCCTTCACGCGTTCCTTATATGGTTTTAGAGAATTACTGCCATAAACAATAGGTGCACCCTCTGTTACGGTCTGTATTTCATCATCAAAGTGAGTATAATATATTTTCTGCCCCTTGCCTGTGTCTAAAAACTGCATCAACTCACGCAAAGCCTGCCTTGCCTGCTCATAATCTGGCAGACGAGATTCTTCCCAATAACTCTCCTTTAAAATCTTTTCAATAATTTCCTTCTTAGCCGCTACCTGCGGAATAGTATATTTAGAAGCCAACTGCTGACAGCTTGCTATTACAATATTTACCGGTTTTGCAATACTCGTTTTATTCAATGTACCAAGGATAATACTGTACATCACATAATCAAAACGTCTTGCCAGTTCATCCTTATCCGCTGGCTGAATAATAGGTGAAATATTTTGCTTTATATCAGAAATTTTAATACTGTCTAAGTCCTGCCAATTTTCAATATTTCTGTAAATATCCACATATTCACGTCTCATTTTTACGCGGAAGCTTTCATCATTCAGTATTACAACTTCATAGCAAACCCCTTCTGCCAAATTTTTCCTAAATTTCACATAATCATCATTATCTGTATATTCTTTATTTTGCAAAGAACGGAGAATTTCAACTTTTGTATTAAAAATGCGCTCTACCAAACCAAGCTGCATACCATTATCCTTACCATTAGTATTCACTCGGAAATAATCAAAATTACTGCAAAAATCTAAAATCAAGAATTTTTCCTTATCCTGACCAGGACCAAATAAATTCTTACATAAACGAGTACCACGACCTATCATCTGCCAAAACTTTGCATAGCTTTTTACTTTCTTGTAAAAAACAAGATTCAAAATCTCAGGTACATCAATACCAGTATCAAGCATATCTACCGATACGGCAATCTGAGGATATTTTTCCTTTGTGCTAAAATCATCTAATAGAGTATCAGCATATTTTATACTGTAATCAATCTGCTTAATAAAGTCTCCGCCATACTCTGGGAAAAGCTTATTGAATCGTTCTACAATAGCTTTTGCATGCAGACTGCTACGGGCAAAGATAATAGTTTTTCCGAGCGTATCACCGCCATTCACCTTCAAGCCCTTATCCATCAACTCTTTCAGCATATTATCAATGGTCTCCTGATTAAAAAGCCATTTATTTACAGCAGTATTAGGTACCTTTTTATTAGCAGTAACAGCAGGGTCATCAGCAAAAGTATCTTCAAAATGGCGTTTTTCTTCCTCAGACAATTCGTCATAATGAACACCATTTTCCATGATTTTATCTTTATATTCCAATGTCGTATAATTAACCAGATAACCTTCCTCTACTGCCTTTTCCAGTTCATAGGCGTAAGTCGGATTATCCTTTTCTAAATCAAATACTGCATAGGTATCTTTATCCAGCTCGCTTTTTGGTGTAGCAGTAAGTCCCAAAATCATAGCATCAAAATAATTAAAAATATCCTGATATTTGTTATATACAGAACGATGTGCCTCGTCCAAAATAATCATATCAAAATGGCCCGGAGTAAACAGTTTATTTCCATCCTTGCGTTTTGTATCATCAATAGCATTCATGATAGTTGGATACGTAGAAAAAATCATACGGCACTGCTCTGGATCTTCCTTATTTTCCATAAGATTACAGCAAGTCAGATTTGGCAGTAAATCAACAAAATTACGTTTTGCCTGACGCACTAAAGCTGTTCTGTCCGCTAGAAATAAAATATTTTTTATATAATTATGCTTTAAAAGTACATCCACAAGACTAATGCTGACACGAGTTTTTCCTGTACCAGTAGCCTGCACAATAAGGAACTTCCGGTGATGTTTCTCTATATCCTCACATGCAGAAATAATCGCTTCCTTTTGATATGGTCTATTGGTTATATCATCATTTATTTCAATATTAGTCAACGGAATCCTGTTTTTTCTGCGGTCAATTTCTAACTGTAATTCATCCTGTGTAAAAAAACCGGAAACTAAACGCCTTGCTTCATGCTGATAATCATTAGTATAGAAAATATCAAAACCATTAGTAGTAAAAATAAGCGGTCTACGGCCATATTGCTTTTCGAGACAATCCGCATAAAGCTTTGCCTGCTGACTTCCTACCATTGTATCTACTGAAGCCTTTTTCGCTTCCACCACAGCCAAAGGAACATTGTCCTGACCGTATAATACATAATCAATAAAGCCTTTACCTGTTGTGTTTGGCATGCCATCAACCTGCACTTCGGTATAACAGTTTGGAAACATTACTCCAGAATCAGCAATACGCCACCCTGCTTCTGCCAAAGCTACATCAATATATTTTTTACGGGTCTCTGCTTCACTAATTTCATCAATCTTGAAAATGCGCTGATTTTGATTGCTTTCCTTTAATTCCTGAAGCTTTGCCATCAAAGCATTATTAGCCTTAGTCAGTTCTTCAATGCTTTGCGTTTTACTGTTCAATGCCTCTTCCAGCTTTTGAAGCTGTTCTCTGGTCTGCTTTTCATCGGATGGACTTGGTAAAATACTGGCATCAAAATTCTTTTGCTCATATTCCTCAGAATAAGAATAATCTATCCAATCACAGAAATTATGAAGGTTCCTAAGAGCCAGCACCGCATCATCATGTTTGATAGGACTATTTGAATGAACCGACGCATTCCCCAGCTTTACAATAAATTTAATCAGATAAAAAAGCTGTATACCGATAATATCCTTAAAATTATAATCATGTATAAGTGCGGAAAGTGTCTCTCTATATGGAATTTTCAAATCCTTCTCTACAGAATAAATAAACTTCACACCTAATTCCAATGCTTTACGCGCATGAATAGCAGAACTTGCAGGAGAAACAGCCAAACACTTCTCTGCTTCAATAGCCGCCTGAGCAAAGTGCTGATATCCTTTTTTATGTAGTAAATATTCAAAATTTGAAGCCATACGTGACGCTCCTATCTATAACATAATTAATTTATATTTTTTTTGCTGCGTAAGCTACATCTTCCCATCTAGCAAATGATCTAATATGTTGCTCATTAACCTTTAAATCAAATCTCATACTACGAGGCGGATGTCGTTTAGACTGTGTTTTATAATCTATAACAATTTTTATAATATCACCATTTATATTTTTTTACTTATAGAAGTTTCACTCATAATTTATATGGTCCTCTCTGAAATACTGGTACACCCTTACAATCTATTTCTTCCATCAATTCTGGAGATACTGTAAAATTAGTCCACTTGTCAAATGGTGCTTCTGCATCTTTAACAGATGGCAGTCTGCCAATATCTTCTTTTATTTCAAAATAAACATCTATATCACTCCAGGAATGACATTCTTCTGTTACACTACTACCAAATATAATACATTTCTGAACATTACTATCCGCTCGACATTGTTCTACTAATTTATATACATCTTTTTGTTGTGTAGGAAAAATAAACATAGCATTCCAAAATGGTTCACTAACTATATTCCACATTTTCATTCCTCCAATCTAACAAAATAAGTCACACTCAAGCAAAATATTTCTGCATTAAGCTATGAAATAATATTTGTATTTCTTCTAGTGATTTTTTTGCAGATTTTTATTCTACCTATTACGCATAACTTAATTCATATAATTCATCAGGACAAATATCTTGTCCATCTGGCCATACGATAGTATATCCATCAACAGATACTGACTTAAAATATGCAACATCCTTTAAATTTCCATACCATTCGCCTTTTATATATGGTTTAACATCAAATTTCTTTTCTTCTCCATTATCAAATTTAACATTAACAATATAATTATCCATGGGAATAACAGAAACAGCAGTTGGTCTTAACATTATATTTTCCTCCCATTAAATATAATAAATTCATCTCAGCCAAAATATTTCTGCATAAGGCTATCAAATAATATTTGTGTTTCTTCTAGTGATTTCTTGATTGCAGATTTTGATTTGTTTACTTGTTTTATGAAATTATAAAACTTTCTTTGTGATTCTAACGGTGGAAGAATAATATCTGTTTTAAGTATTCCGTCCTGACCAATTGTTGTCATTGTAGCTGTCTTAGATTGAGCAATAACTTGATTTCTAAAAGAATCCATTGTTGATAAAGTCTGCATAAATTCTGGCACACATTTATTCAAATCCAGCTGCAATCTAATAACATGACATTCAAACAATATATTTTTTTGCACATTTTCTGGAATAATTGATGCTTTTCCAAT
>CALZDE010000086.1 GCA_945637225.1 uncultured Selenomonadaceae bacterium | reverse complement strand
ATTCTTTAATGTGGAAAAACAATTTATAATTGATTTTCTTGCTTAAAAGCGTTATAATAGCTTTTGAATGTATATTGAAAGGATGCTATTCCATATGATGAGAAATGAGTTGTGCTGGTGCGGTAGTGGCCGTAAGTACAAAAAATGCCATTTGGCTTATGATGAAAAAATCAACGCAATGAAGTTTGATTTTATGAAAGGTCAGGTAAGACCACCAAAGAAGCTGATTAAGAATGAGGCTGATATTGAGGGTATCCGTCTGGCTGGCGTAATTAATGATGGGGCTTTGGATTTGGCGGCTGCTATGATTGAGGCAGGTCAGAATACCGAGGCTATTGATACTGCTATTCATGATTTTATTATCAGCAAGGGTGCTTATCCTTCCTGCTTAGGCTTTGAGGGATATCCAAAGAGCGTATGTATTTCTATAAATGATGTAGTATGTCATGGTATTCCATCTAAGAAGACTATTCTTAAGGAAGGCGATATTCTCAACGTAGATATTACTACTGAATATAATGGATATTATGCTGATGCTTCCCGTATGTTTATGGTAGGAAATGTAAATCCTGCCGCTGAACGTTTGGTGAAGGTAACTAAGGAATGCATGGAGCTGGGCATTGAGCAGGTAAAGCCTTGGAATTACATTGGTGATATTGGTGCTGTAGTTGGCGCTTATGCTAAGCAGAACGGTTATTCCGTAGTTACTGCTTTAGGTGGTCATGGCGTAGGTAAGGGTATGCACGAGGACCCATTTATCTCTCATGTCGGTGAGCCACAGACTGGTATGCTCTTAGTGCCAGGCATGGTTCTGACCGTAGAGCCTATGATTAACATGGGCAAGGATGCTGTTAATGTAGATAAGAAGGATGGCTGGACAGTCCGCACAAAGGACCATTCACTTTCTGCTCAGTGGGAGAAGACCGTTCTCGTAACCGAAACAGGCAATAGAATTTTATCAAGCTAATATATCAATTGTGTACTACTTGGGGAGGTGAAGGAGAATGCTGGAGGAGTTTATCGGGCAGGCTGATATACGTCTTGATGTGGGAGCCGCTAAACGCTTAAAGGAAATCGTAGAGGTACTGAAGGAACGTGAGCTTCTTCATGGCATTACTCCTTTAAAAATCCGCCTTATTCTGGAGGATTTAGGACCTACCTTTGTAAAGCTGGGACAGATAATCAGCATGCGTCAGGATTTTCTTCCCGAAGAATACTGCAATGAGCTGATGAAGCTTCAGTCGGAGGTGTCACCTATTCCCTTTGAAACCATCATTGATGTGGTGGAGGGGGAATATAAATGTCAGTGGCAGACTATTTTTTCTTCTATAGATAGGAAGACTCTTGGGTCAGCATCTATTGCTCAGGTTCACAGGGCAGAGCTTATTTCTGGCGAAAAGGTAGTTATTAAGGTTCAGAGACCGGGTATTTATGATACGATGGAACGGGATATTATGCTTCTGAAAAGAGCAGTGACTGTTCTTAATATTGTAAGCGATTCTGGCAGTGTAGTTGATTTCAGCAGTATAGTGACGGAATTGTGGGAAACAGCCAAGCAGGAAATGAATTTTCTTATGGAAGCTGACCACATTGATGAGTTCCGCCACGTTAATGCAGACGACCCTATGATAGAATGTCCTACCGTAAACCGTCAGCTTACTACTCAGCGTATACTGGTGATGGATTATGTGCAGGGAATACCTATTGATGACAAAGAAAATCTGCAAAAGCTTCAAGTAAATATGTCGGAGATTGGTACGGCCTTGGGTACTCATTATGTCAAGCAGATTATAGAAGATGGCTTTTTTCACGCAGACCCGCACCCAGGAAATATATGGGTGAGAGATAACAAAATAATATGGCTGGATATGGGCATGATGGGCAGGCTCAGCAGCCGTGACCGCAAGAATATACGTAATGCGGTGATAGCTCTTGTGGCTCATGATACTATGGATATGAAAAATGCTATACTGGCTCTAGGTATGCCAAAGGGACGTATTGACCATGTTCAGCTTTATGATGATGTAGATGCACTGATGAATCAGTACAAGGATTTGGACTTTGCTTCACTGCAGATGGGAATTCTTATTCGGCAGATACTTAATGTACTGAAAAGTAATAATATAGCTGTCCCTAGTGGCTTCAGCATGTTTGCCAGAGGTGTTCTTACCATTGAGGGCGTTCTTAGGAAGTGCTGTCCAGAGGTGAGCTTTACGGATATATTTACCCGCAGTCTGGAGCTTGATTTTGAGAGAAACTTCAGCTGGCTGGGTGAGCTTTCCCGCTTAAAGCGTGAGAGTTACGTGCTGATGAAAAAATCAATGCAGCTTCCAGAACAGATTTCTGATATTCTGAAAATGACTCTTAGCGGTCAGACAAAGGTAAATCTCGATTTGACTGGTTCGGAGGAGCCTTTGAAGCGCATTGATAAAATGATAAACAAGATGATTATGGCTATAATCTCGGCAGCCCTGCTTTTGGGTTCCAGTACGATTTGTACAACTCAGATGACACCGAAGATAATGGAAATTCCGCTTTTGGGATTTTTTGGTTATCTGGCGGCTATGATATTAGGCAGCTGGCTGCTGTGGAGCATATACAAAAGAGATTGATGTCAATAGGAGGAAATGTAAGTGAGAGGTATACGAGGAGCTATTACAGTAGAGGAAAATACAGCCGAAGCTATTAGGGAAGCTACCCGCAAGGTGGTTTATGAAATGATTACACAAAATCACATCGCTACCGAAGATATTGGGGCGGCTATATTTAGTGCAACTGATGACCTTACAGCAGCATTTCCGGCATCAGGAGCAAGAAGTCTGCCAGGCTTTGACATGGTACCATTATTTGATGCCCGTCAGATGGATGTAGAAAATGCCATGAAGATGTGCATAAGAGTTCTGCTTCTGGTAGATACCGAAACAAGACAGAGGGATATACGCCATATCTTCTTGGGGAACGCGGCAAAGCTTCGTCCTGATATTGCTGAAAAGCAGTAATTATTTATGTAAACAAACTACTATTATATAGGAGGAAAACTAATGAATACAATTATTTCTACTAATAATGCACCAGGTGCTATTGGTCCATATTCTCAGGGTGTAAAAACTGCTGGCGGTCTGCTGTTTGTTTCCGGTCAGATTCCTCTGGTTCCTGCTACCGGTGCTATGGTAGAGGGTGGTATCGAGGCACAGACTGAGCAGGTGCTTAATAATCTGAAGGCTATCGTAACTGAAGCTGGCTATGCTCTGACTGATGTGGTTAAGACTACTGTATATATTACCAACATCAATGATTTTGGCAAGGTAAATGAAGTTTACGGCAAATTCTTCACTGAAAACTGCCCTGCACGTGTATGCGTAGAGGTAAGCAATCTGCCAAAGGGCGCTTTAGTAGAGATTGATGTAATAGCTTCAAAGTAATTTAAAAAATTTTTTTAGAAATATTTTCAAATTCTATCGTATTTTATATTGAAATATCGTGAATAATTATGGCTTGGAGCCTAAAATAAGGTTCTGAGCCATTTTCTTTTAAATTTTTACGGAAAAATAGCTGAAAAATTTTCTGTCAATTTCCTTCACGACTTATTCATAAAAATTTTTTTTCAGTCAAAACTTAACAAAAAATATGGTTTTGTAAAGATTTTTTGATTAAAATGATACATTTACATTAAAAGTACGCGACAAAAGGACATAGATTTATTAATTGTGTACAAAAGATAAAATGAAACACTAGATAACGTGTGTAACAGAAAACTTGATAAAATAAGTGTTGACAAGACTTTTAGTACGTGTTATTATATTAACCGTACCGAATGTGATTAGGCAGGAGTGAGATTGATGTTAGCAGATTTAAAGAGAGCTGGCAAATTGGTAATCGGTGTAAAACAGGTTACTAAGGCAGTGAACAAGGGTCTGGTTTCAGAAGTCATTCTGGCAAATGACGTAGCAGGGGATATGCTGAATGACCTTCAGGGGTTATGTCAGATAAATGGCATTAAGCTGAGTCAGGAAATGACAAGAACTGAGCTCGGCAAGGAATGCGGAATCCACTGTGAAGCTTCAGCGGCAGGAATTATCCGATGAAAAGGTACCACTTAAGTTAGAAACTCGCGAGGCTAATGTCTCAGGGTTTTATACAAAATTAAATTCTCAATTTGAAGGAAGGAGGTGCACAAATGCCAACAATTAACCAGCTGGTTCGTAAGAGCAGACAGAGCATGATCGAAAAGTCTACCGCTCCAGCACTGAAGAATTGTCCTCAGAAGCGTGGCGTTTGCACCAGGGTTTATACCACAACCCCTAAGAAGCCAAACTCCGCTCTGCGTAAGGTTGCCCGTGTTCGTTTAACTAACAGCATCGAGGTTACTGCATATATTCCAGGCATTGGTCATAATCTTCAGGAGCATAGTGTTGTTTTGATCCGTGGCGGACGTGTTAAGGACTTACCTGGTGTTCGTTACCACATCATTCGTGGTTCTCTGGATACCGCAGGCGTTCAGGACCGCGCTCAGGGCCGTTCTAAGTACGGCGCTAAGAAGGCAAAGGCTAAGAAGAAGTAATTCTTAGATATTGCAAAACAACATTAAGTGTTAATGAGATTATGGAAGGAGAATTAAGAAATGCCAAGAAAAGGTTCCGTACCTAAGCGTGACGTTCTTCCAGATCCAGTTTATCACAACAAGACCGTCACCAAGTTTATCAATAAGGTAATGCTCTCCGGTAAGAAGGGCGTTGCTGAGCGTGTAGTATACGATGCATTCGAGATTATCCGTGCTAAGACCGGCAAGGATCCTATCGAAGTATTCGAGACCGCTCTGAAGAATGTTATGCCAGTTCTTGAGGTTCGCGCTCGCCGTGTAGGTGGTGCTAACTATCAGGTTCCAGTAGAGGTTCGTCCTGATCGTCGTCAGACCCTGGGCATTCGCTGGATGGTAAACTATGCTCGTCTCCGCGGTGAGAAGACCATGGACGAGAGACTCGCAGGTGAGCTGATGGATGCAGCTAACAACACCGGCGCTGCAATTAAGAAGAAGGAAGATACCCACAAGATGGCTGAGGCTAACAAGGCTTTCGCTCATTATCGCTGGTAATCTTCATTAATATAGTGTTATAAGGAGCGAAAAAACAGTGGGTAGAGAGTTTACACTTGAAAAGACTCGTAATATCGGTATCATGGCTCACATCGATGCTGGTAAGACAACTACTACTGAACGTATCCTCTTCTACACCGGTATCAACCATAAGATCGGTGAGGTTCATGAAGGCGCTGCTACCATGGACTGGATGGCTCAGGAGCAGGAGCGCGGTATTACTATTACTTCCGCTGCTACCACCTGTCATTGGAAGGGCCACCGTATCAACATCATTGATACCCCTGGTCACGTTGACTTCACTGTAGAAGTAGAGCGTTCCCTGCGCGTACTGGACGGTGCTGTTGCAGTTCTGACTGCACGCGGCGGCGTTGAGCCACAGACCGAGACTGTATGGCGTCAGGCTGAGAAGTACATGGTACCACGTATGGCTTATGTAAATAAGATGGATATTACTGGTGCTGACTTCTACAACGTAATTAAGATGATGAAGGAGCGCCTCAATGCTAATGCAGTTGCAATCCAGCTGCCAATCGGTGCTGAGGATGACTTCAAGGGAATTATCGACCTGGTAAAGATGGAAGCTATCGTATACGAGGATGACCTCGGCAAGGTAGCTGACGAGGTTGCTATTCCTGAAGATATGCAGGAGATTGCTGAAGAGTATCGCGAGAAGCTCTTAGAGGCAGTTTCTGAGTATGATGAGGAAATCATGGAGAAGTACCTCGAGGGTGAGGAAATCTCCGAAGAGCAGATTAAGGCAGCTATCCGTAAGGCAACTATCGCTTGCGAAATGACTCCTGTAACCTGCGGTACTTCCTACAGAAACAAGGGCGTACAGCCAATGCTGGATGCAGTTGTTGACTTCATGCCTGCTCCTGTAGATATTCCACCAATCAAGGGTGTAAATCCTGAGAATGGTGAGGAGGACCATCGTCCTTCCAGCGACAGCGAGCCATTCGCTGCACTGGCATTCAAGATTATGGCTGACCCTTATGTTGGTAAGCTGGCATTCTTCCGCGTTTACTCTGGTACCCTGTCTTCCGGCTCTTATGTATTCAACTCTACTAAGGGCAAGAAGGAGCGTATCGGCCGTATCCTGCAGATGCACGCTAACAACCGTAAGGAGTTAGATATTGTATACAGCGGTGATATCGCTGCTGCAGTTGGTCTGAAGGACACCACCACTGGTGATACCCTCTGCGACGAGAACAGCCCAATCGTTCTGGAGTCCATGGAATTCCCTGATCCAGTTATCTCCGTTGCAGTTGAGCCTAAGACCAAGAACGACCAGGAGAAGATGGGTGTTGCGCTGTCCAAGCTGGCAGAAGAGGATCCTACTTTCCGCGTTCGTACCGATGAAGAGACCGGCCAGACCATTATCTCTGGTATGGGTGAGCTTCATCTGGAGATTATCGTTGACCGTATGCTCCGTGAGTTCAAGGTTGACTGCGTAGTTGGTAACCCACAGGTTGCTTACCGCGAGACTATCCGCTCTCAGGTTGACTGCGAAGGCAAGTTCGTTCGTCAGTCCGGTGGTCATGGTCAGTATGGTCATTGTAAGCTGACCCTGATTCCTCAGGAACCAGGCGAAGGCTTCAGCTTCGAGAACAAGGTTGTTGGTGGTGCTATTCCTAAGGAATTCATCAAGCCTATCGAAGAAGGTATTAAGCAGGCTATGGAAGCAGGCGTTCTGGCTGGTTACCCAGTTGTTGACGTTAAGGCTGTTGTATATGATGGCTCCTTCCATGAGGTTGACTCCTCTGAGGCAGCGTTCAAGATTGCTGGTTCCATGGCATTCAAGAATGGTGCTCTGAAGGCTAACCCTGTAATCCTTGAGCCTTATGTAAAGGTAGAGGTTATCGTACCTGAGGAGTACATGGGCGACGTTATCGGCGACCTGAATTCCCGTCGTGGCCGTATCGATGGCATGGAAGCGCGTAATGGTGCACAGGTTATCAACGCTTTCGTACCTCTGTCCGGCATGTTCGGTTATTCTACCGATCTGCGTTCTAAGACTCAGGGCCGCGGCAACTACTCCATGGAAGTTTCCCACTATGAGGAAGTTCCAAAGAACATTGCTGATGGCATCATCTCTAAGAACAAGGGCGAGTAATTGTTAATAAATTGGAGGGATGTGCCGAAAGGTATTATCCTTCCAAATTATATAATAATGTATTCAATATTTTATATTCCAATATTTTAAGGAGGAAAACATTCAAATGGCAAAGCAGACATTCGAGCGTAATAAGCCACATGTAAACATTGGTACCATTGGTCACGTTGACCATGGTAAGACTACCCTGACCGCAGCTATCACTAAGGTTCTGGCTGAGAAGGGCATGGCTCAGTTTGAGGACTATGCTGATATCGATAAGGCACCTGAGGAGAGAGAGCGTGGTATTACCATTAACACCGCTCATGTTGAGTATGAGACTGAGAACCGTCACTATGCACATGTTGACTGCCCAGGCCATGCTGACTATGTAAAGAACATGATCACCGGTGCTGCTCAGATGGATGGCGCTATCCTGGTTGTATCCGCAGCTGATGGCCCAATGCCACAGACTCGTGAGCACATCCTGCTGGCTCGTCAGGTAGGCGTTCCTGCAATGGTAGTATTCCTGAACAAGGTTGACCAGGTTGATGATCCTGAGCTGTTAGAGCTGGTTGAGATGGAAGTTCGCGACCTGCTGAGCTCTTACGAGTTCCCTGGCGACGATATCCCTGTAGTAGCTGGTTCCGCTCTGGGCGCTCTGAACGATGATCCAGTTCAGAAGGAGAACATCATGAAGCTGATGGCTGAAGTTGATGCTTACATCCCAACTCCTACCCGTGATACCGACCTGCCATTCCTGATGCCAGTCGAGGACGTATTCACCATTACCGGTCGTGGTACTGTTGCTACCGGCCGTGTAGAGCGTGG
>CALZDE010000085.1 GCA_945637225.1 uncultured Selenomonadaceae bacterium | reverse complement strand
TTTTCATAGGCTTTAATATCAGTCTTTAATTTGTCAAGGCTAACATTTGACCAAATATCAACACTTATGTTATTTTCTCCTGCTTCAGTGTTTACAACATTGTAATTAATAATGTATTTTTCATATTCCACTGCTAAACTGTCCAGTGTATTTTCTTCATAATCGCCTTTTTTCAATAACTGCTGAACCACCTTTTCAACAGCAAGCTTCTGTGCTTCCTTTATAGCGGCTTCCTCACTCTCCACAGAATTTCCTGTGGTCTTTACCTTAATGTACGAACCATTTTTTATTCTGTTATCAATGGCTTCGGATGATGGTACCTCCTTAGGGACATCTTCCTGAACAGCAGGTGACTCAGGAACAATTGGCACAACATTAGGAATTTCTGCCGCCACATTGGGAGCATTATGGACATCTGTACCATTATCAGCATAATTATCCGCAGTAAATGTATGATTTATCGTAGAATCAGTCACTACAGGATGATGTGGTCTGTCATTGTATTTTTCCTCACACTCTGCCTCTGCCGATGTTCCCATACAAATCATAACAGCCAAAGTGACTGCATATTTCATATACCTTTTCATAATCAAGCACTCCCATCAACACTAAAAAACAAAATTTCTTACTTCATTTTACAACAATAGCCCTTGAAAAACAAGGGCTACTGGCAATTTTTAATCGTATTTTAACCTTTCAGTATGTATTTTAATACATGGAAAAGTACTTCTACATCAATTGGCTTAGAAATATGCTCATTCATTCCAGCCTCTAATGCCGCCATTCTGTCCTCTTCAAAAGCATCAGCAGTCATAGCAATAATTGGAATATTCGCTAAATCAGGATCAGCCAAATTGCGAATTTCCCTTGCCGCCTCGTAACCATTCATAATAGGCATCTGAATATCCATCAGTACAATGTCATAATGACCAACAGGATTATTAATAACCTTATCTACTGATTCCTTGCCATCACAAGCCAGCTCTACAAAGAAGCCTGCTTCCTCAAGAATAGCAATCGCAATCTCCTGATTCATTTCATTATCTTCAACCAGCAGAATACGTCTGCCCATAAACTCCTCAACTAATGGAGAAATTTCATCATAATCATCACTGCTGTCATCGCCCTTAGTGCAGACACGCTTCAGACATTCACTGAGCTCAGACATAAACAGAGGCTTGCTGATAAAGCCAGAAACGCCAGCTTCCTTAGCTTCTTCCTCGATTTCACTCCAGTCATAGGCAGTAAGCACGATAATTGGCACTACATCACCTATTTCCTGACGAATACGTCTAGCCACCTCTATGCCGTTAATATCTGGAATCAGCCAGTCAACAATATAAACATGGTAATCATCGCCACGCTCATGAGCAAGCTGTGTACGGAGAATCGCTTCCTTGCCATACATAGTCCACTCAGAACGCATTCCAAGATTTTCCAGCATATTAGTAACACTTCGGCAGGTATTGAAATCATCATCAACTACTAATGTACGGACACCCTTCAGTTCCTCAATTTCAATCTTCTCTGGTGCTTCATCGGAAATCTGGAAAGACAGGGTAACTACAAATTCAGTACCTACACCCTTTTCGCTCTGTACCTCAATATCACCGTTCATCAAATCAACGATATTTTTGGTAATCGCCATGCCAAGACCGGTACCAATAACAGCATTAGCACCACTGTTTAACTCACGCTCAAAAGGCTCAAAGACTTTTTTCACAAAATCAGAACTCATGCCCATGCCATTATCCTTGACATGGAACTCAAACTTCGCCCAGCCAGCAGGAGCACCATGAAGCTCTATGATACGCACACTAATGGTACCGCCAGACTGAGTATATTTGATAGCATTGCCTAAAAGATTAAGCAAAATCTGATTCAATCTGGTACGGTCACAAATTATATGCTCATGCTTCACATCTACGGTATCAATGAAGAAATCCTGCTGTTTGGCATTGATTGAACCAATGAGAATATTCTTCACTTCGTGCATAATTTCAGCTAAACTGCAAGGAGCTTCCTCCAAATTAATATTGCCAGTCTCAATACGGTTCATATCAAGAACATTATTTATGAGACTCAAAAGATGCTTACTGGAAGACATTATCTTAGCGAGATAATCCTGAACCCTTTCACATTCCTGAATATGAGTGGCAGCCAATGCCGCAAAGCCTAAAATAGCGTTCATAGGCGTACGTATGTCATGGCTCATATTGCTGAGAAACAGCCTCTTAGCCACATTAGCCTGCTCTGCCTGATGAAGTGCTTCCTCCAGCAGTTTTTTCTGCTTCTTTTGTTCCTCCACAAGTCTATGAGTGTAATGAGCATTCACTACCTGCTCTAAAGTCTTGCCCAGCCATAAGAGTGCCTGACGTTCTTCCTTATGCCAGATATGATGTTTATTTTTAACATCAACCACTCCAATAATTCCCTGAATAGAGTCTTCTGACATAACGCCATAATACATGGCACTTTCAGCCTTCATATCGCAAATATCAACTGAATGGCGAACTACTACCGTATTATCGCTGAACTCTCTCTGAAATTCCAAAAGCTGTTCATCGGAAATAATTATTTCCCTTCCCAAAAGTTCCTTACCCTCAACTTCAGAACTGATATGTGTGTAAGCAAAAGCAGAATGAGAAATATTCCATTCCTTCAGGAAAACTATATCAACCTTTAATTTTGCACGGACTTTATCGAGAAGCACATCAATATCTTCGTCATTAAAGCCTTCATGGTCGATAGTTGCCCACAAATATTCTTTTACTTCCTCATCTATAATGGTCACCATAAGACGGGGAACCTCCTTAAGAACAAATCATAACATTCACTTCATCAAACAACAAACCAAAAATGTATTTATTTTAAAATACGCTTAGAAATAGCCAATCCATCTCCATCATGACGGATTTCAGTAGAAAACTCTGGATTATTAGACACCATATCTATATATTCCCTTAAACGCTTGGCAATAGTCCTCATACGGCGGGGAACCCCACTTTCCTGCTCCGTAAGTCCTCTGAAAAGCACATTATCTGCTACTACCACAGCATTTTCTGTCAAATGGCTGTATACCTTGCGGAAATAATCAGGATACTGAGCCTTGGCAGCATCTATATAGACAAAATCAAATTTTTCTTCTGCGGAAAGATTATTCAGGCTGTCACCAGCACTGCCGGGAATTACCTTAATCCGCCCCTTAAATGGAGAATGACTTATAAAATAATTCGCTGTCAGCACTCTTTTTTCTATCAGCTCCATCGTGGTAATTTCCACATCAGACGAGGCATTTTCTGCTATAAGCATACTGGAAAAACCTATCGCCGTACCTAATTCCAATACCCGATGTGGTTTTACCTCTGCCACAACCTCCTGCAACACCCTTCTGCCATTTACGTTAATGATATCCACATGATGTTTTGCAGCAAAGGCTTCCATCTGCTTTTTCAGCTCACCTAAATGCTCTCTGTCATAAACTTCAGCTGTATCACTTTTTTCCAGCATTGTCAGAATATCATCATATTCCGGGTCAATATCGCTTCTGGCTGCGGCATTGCGCTTGGTACCTGTTACCCTCAATTCCTCCATATCAGCGGACCTCCTCTACTCTTTTCAGATGGTCAGCATAATTATAGGAATAATGGTTATGTCCCTCTTTGTCAGCTACAAAATAGAGGTAGTCAGTATTAGCTGGGTCGAGAACCGCTTCCATAGCTGCAGTGCCAGGACAGGAAATCGGTCCCGGTGGCAATCCAGTATTCTGATAAGTATTATAAGGAGAATCTACCTTTGTGTCAGCAATTGTAACATCCTCCTTCGCACCGATAAGATAAGTAACGGTAGTATCAGACTGCAAAGGCATATTAATCTTCAGCCTTTTATGGAAGACCTGAGCTATAATAGGCAAATCCTCGGCAAAAAGAGCTTCCTTTTCAACCATAGAAGCAATAGTCACCAAATCATAAATACTCAGGTTCATCGCTTTTGCCTTTGCCTTCATACTGGAAGTAAGACGGTCATCAAAGTTTTCTGCCATTTCCTTCATTATGTCCTTAGCACCCATGTCTGTACCAAATTCATAAGTAGCAGGAAAGAGAAAGCCTTCAATAGCATAATCGGCATCCTTTTTCTTTTCAATGTAATCATAAGGTGCATAATCCTTGGCTAAAGCAAGAAATTCCTTTTCATCAACTAATCCATCATCAGCTAAACGCTTAGCAATCTGTGGTACGGAAAAGCCCTCTGGAATTACAACCTTCACCTTGGATATTTTGCCGTTGATGAGATTGTCAATGACATCATTAACATCCATATTGCGGTGAAACTCGAAAAGTCCTACCTGAAGCTTATCCTCAGCACCAGCCTTCTTCACATTCAGCCAAAAACTGAACTTAGAACCAATGACGCCATTCTCTACTAATAAATTACCAATATCACTAGAGGTCATACCCTGCTTTACACGAATGTAAATTATATCCTCGTCCGAAATATTTGTATTATTGACAACCGCGCGAGAATTTGTAATACAGCCTCCTGCAAAAATCCCCATCAGCACTGCCAGTATCAGCAACACTCCGCCGGCTATCGCTAACCGTGTCTTGGACTGTTTCTGTATAAAATCCAGCATCTACGAATCCCCCAAATAATAAAAATGCGAAAAAGAGCCACTGTGATACAGCAGCCCTAAAAAATGGTCTTACTTCTCGTTAGCTTCGATTTCGTCCATCATTTCGTTGTAAACTTTTTCAACGGTCTCGTATTCTTCCTCAGAAGGCTCTACGTACTCGTCCTCACCATTTTCGTCCTTAACGATTTTAGCGATAACAACATCTTCCTCACCGTCGATCATGCGGACACCATCAGCATTGTTATCATCAATGCCAACCAGCAAAGCAAAATCCTGACCATTAACAGGAATAATCATTTCCTGCATGTAAAGAATCTCATTGCCATCCTCATCAGTGAAACTTACTACGATCTCCTCGAAATCCTCATTTTCGTTATTAGCCATTTTATACATCCCTTCTTTAAAAACTACTCACTAACTAATATTCACTGCTTAAGCGCACCACTGTCCAGCCAGTTCTGCAAAATAAACACAGCTGCGATGGTGTCGATATTTTCCCTGCGTTTCTTGCCAATGCTTGGAATCCATCTCTCACCGCTTTTAAGGCCAGTCTTTTTATTGCTTCTGTTCTTTTTATTACGGGAATCAGCCCTGTCTGTCTCCACTAAGGAAAAAGCCGCCGCAACTGTAGAAAGACGCTCATCCCAAAAGATAATTTCTGCTTCTGGCTCTACCGCTTTTATCTCGTCTGCCAGCTGATGAACAAAATCACAACGCGCACCTTCTGTACCATTCATGTTCTTAGGAAGCCCCATAATGAGCAATTTTGTCTCATATTCAGCCATCAGCTCCTGCAAACGCTTCAAATCGTTTTCAAGATTAGTACGGCGAATAGTCTCAACGCCCTGAGCAGTAAATCCTAAGAGGTCGCTGACAGCTACACCGATAGTACGGTCACCAGCATCAAGTCCTAAAGCTCTTCTCATGCCTTTTTACCTAAATAGAAGCGGATTAATTCTTCCAAAATCTCGTCTCTTTCCAGCTGACGAATCTTCTTGCGGGCATCCTCATAGCTTGTCACGTATGTAGGGTCGCCGGACAGAAGATAGCCTACCATCTGATTAATAGGATTGTAGCCCTTCTTTTCCATAGAAGCACAGGATTCACGAATAATCTTTGCCGCCTTATTTTCCTCCGCACCGAAGCGGAACATCATTGTTTCTTCACTAACCATATTGTTAACCTCCATTCGGGAGTTAGTTCAAACGTCACTATCTATATAATAACATAAAATAGTGAAAAATCCTAGTAAAAAATTTGAAAATTTATTAATTAATCGTAATATTGAAAAACTGTTCTCTATACTGACTGGCTAAAATCGGTCTCACATTCCTCTGAAGCTCAGCATTATTCATAGTTTCCACAGCCGCTTCCCTAGCCTTCAGCAGAATATCAATGTCCTCTAAAACATCTACTGCCTTTAGGTCAGGCAGACCATGCTGCATACTGCCAAAAAACTGTCCCGGTCCGCGCAGTCTCAAATCTTCTTCTGCCAGAACAAAACCATCCGCGGTACTTTCCATAATAGTCATGCGTTCCTTGGCATTTTCTGTCTTTTGGCTGGTGACAAGCACACAGTAGGAAGCATATTCACCTCGGCCAATACGTCCTCTGAGCTGGTGAAGCTGTGCAAGACCAAAACACTCGGCATTTTCTACCACCATCATGCTCGCATTAGGCACATTGACACCCACTTCAATAACAGTAGTGGCTACCAAAAGCTTAATCTCCCCTTGATGAAAGGCTTCCATGATCTTATCCTTTTCCTTAGGCTTCATCTTGCCATGCACAAGACCACAGGGAACACCATAAAAAATGCCATTGCTCAGTTCTTCAAAAATTTCCTCCGCTGAAGGAAGGTCTGAAGTCTCACTCGCCTCTACAAGAGGACATACCACATATCCCTGACGGCCTGCTTCAATCTGCTCCCGCATAAATTTATAAATCAAATGCCTTCTGTCAGGAGTGCGGACAAAGGTACGTATCTGCTTTCTTCCCGGTGGCATCTGCTTTATGAGCGATACATCCAAATCACCGTAAACAGTCAAGGTCATTGTACGTGGAATAGGCGTAGCTGTCATAACCAAAGCATCCGGCATCAAATCACCCTTTTGCTCAAGCATGGCTCTCTGCTCTATACCAAAGCGGTGCTGTTCATCCGTAACCACCAGACCTAAATCAGCGAATTTTACACCTTCCTGAATTAGTGCATGTGTACCTACAATAATATCTATTTCATGCTTTAAAAGTCTTTCGTAAACAGCTTCTTTTTTCTTTTTCGTCAATTTTCCGGAGAGAAGCTCCACTCTCACATCCATGTTTTTCAGTAAATGCTGAAAGCCCTCAAAATGCTGTGTCGCCAAAATTTCCGTAGGAGCCATCATCGCTCCCTGATGACCGCTTTCAACCGTTTTCAAAAGGGCCAATAGTGCTACTATAGTCTTGCCAGAGCCAACATCACCCTGCACCAATCGGCGCATAGGAGTATCAGCCTCCATATCAGCACAGATTTCCTTCCATGCCTTTTTCTGATCTCCTGTTAGTTCAAATGGCAAATCAGTCAGCAGGGCTTTTATCAGCTCCCCATCCTTCTTATGCTTGAAACCTTCTTTTTTATCCCGACTCATTTTTTTTAAAATCATCAGACCGCACTGAATAAGATAGAGTTCATCAAAGGCCATTCTGTATTTAGCGAATTTCTGCAATCTCATATTGCTTGGGTAGTGCATTTCCCGAAACGCATCTTCTCTTAGCATAAGATTGTATTTTCGTCTGAATTCATCAGAAAGATATTCTCTGATAGCATAGGAAACTGCAATATCATTATCTTTTTTAAATAATGCCTGTTCGATAACCTGACGAAAGAAATTTTGATTTAAGTTACCAATAGTTTTGTATATTGGAAGCACTCTGCTGTTGGCGGAAGCCTCTTCATCACTATCTAAAATCTGAAATTCCTTTATCTGAGACATATTCATTTGTCCCTGACCGCCATAAGCCCAAGAAATTTTTCCTGTCGCAAATAAACGCTTGCCTGCCTTTAATTGTTTTGTTAAAAACTTTTTATTAAACCACGTTGCCTGTATTGCACCAGAATTATCCTCAACTATTGCAGTAGTAATAAGCATATTTCTGCTGCCGCCATATCTTTCAGATACCCCGGTAATAGTACCAAAAACCGTCTGTTTTTCTCCTACCTGCAAATGCGCAATTGGAGTAATATTACTCTGGTCCTCATATAGCCGTGGAAAATAACTCAATAAATCATATACAGTAACAATTCCCGCACTTTTTAATATAGAAGCCTTACGGGGACCAATGCCCTTCAGGACAGAAAGCTCTGAATCCATTATAACGCCCTCAATCATGAAAATGCAACAAGCATTTTCTTCCTATGACAGTGTTTCAACGACGA
>CALZDE010000084.1 GCA_945637225.1 uncultured Selenomonadaceae bacterium | reverse complement strand
TTATAAATCCTTTCCTTTTTCTCTAAATTTTTTGTGAAAGCCGTTCCTTCGGGGGCGGTTTTTGCATTTTCTAAAAGCTGTAATTTTCTAAAAAGTACGCTAAAAAGTCTATTGCAATTTTATTAATGAGTGTGTTATAATAAAATCTAAGTGTGATTAGCTTCGTTAAAATCATGGATTTTAGTTGTTTAAGGGGGATGTATATATTGTTTTCAGCGAAGAATATTAGAGCATCTGTTATAGCCTGCATACTTGGTATAGCTGTTATGGTGCCATCTATGTCAGCTAATGCAGAGATGAAGATTATTGAAATTGGCGATGATGGAGTGGTTGAACAGAGTGCGGAACTGCGTCATGCTGGTATGAAGCAGACTGCCCTGAAATCTACTGGGGAAGCGGCACCAGACCTTGTTGATGTACAAGATGAGCTGGTAAGCTATATGGATGATATGTCTTCCATTGAGGGAGCACCAATGGCAAGCCGTGCTCAGTGTGTCCGCTATCTGTTGAGTCATAATCCTTATCCTCAGATTAGTGTCAGCCCGGAGGAACTGGTGGCCTATTATTATGAGGAAGGCGAAAGAGAAGGTATTCGTCCTGATGTAGCTTTTGCTCAGGCATTGAAGGAAACAGGCTTCTTCAGCTATGGCGGTACCGTAGTGCCTGACCAGAATAATTACTGCGGTCTTGGGACTACAAGTGCCAGCGTAAGAGGTGCATATTTTCCAACTGCACAGCTCGGTGTAAGGGCACACATTCAGCATTTGAAGGCATATATCTCTCAGCAGGAGCCACAGGCTGAGGTAGTAGACCCACGTTATACACTGGTTCGTCAGGTATATGGTGCGAATACACTTCATGACTGGGAAGAATTAAACGGCCGCTGGGCTGTTCCTGGCTATGGTTATGGCCAGAGCATTTTAAGCTTACATAGAAATATCATGAATTCCTAAGGAATTTGATGAATATATATTAAAATTTTAGATTAAAAGGAGATTTTAAAAAGATGATTACAACCAGTGGAGTTACCCTCCAATTTGGCAAAAGGGTTCTTTTTAAAGACGTATCTATAAAGTTTACTCCAGGTAACTGCTATGGCGTTATTGGTGCTAATGGCGCGGGCAAGTCAACCTTTTTGAAGCTTTTATCCGGTGATATCGAGCCTACTAAGGGTTCCATTGAGATTACCCCTGGTGAGCGTATGTCCGTATTGAAGCAGGACCATTATGCTTTTGATGAGTTTGATGTATTAAGAACTGTTATCATGGGTAATAAGCACCTTGTAGACATTATGGACGAAAAGGATGCTATTTATGCAAAGCCAGATTTCTCTGACGAAGATGGTATTCGTGCCGGTGAGTTAGAGGCAGAATTTGCTGAATTAAATGGCTGGGATGCTGAGTCTGATGCGGCTAAGCTGTTAAATGGCCTCGGTATCGGCGAAGATTTACATTACAAGAAGATGTCTGAAGTTGACCCTGACCTTAAGGTACGTGTACTTTTGGCACAGGCACTCTTCGGCAATCCAGATATTCTGCTCTTAGACGAGCCTACCAACCATCTTGATTTAGCTTCTGTTAAGTGGTTAGAGGACTTTTTGGCTGGCTTTGAGAACACCGTTATTGTTGTTTCCCATGACCGTCATTTCTTAAATCAGGTATGTACTCATATTGCTGATGTTGACTTTGGCAAGATTCAGCTTTATGTTGGTAACTATGATTTCTGGTATCATTCCAGCCAGCTGGCTGCTCAGCTTATGCGTGATGCCAACAAGAAGAAGGAAGAAAAGATTAAGGAACTGCAGACCTTTATTGCACGTTTTGCAGCTAATGCGTCTAAGTCCAAGCAGGCTACTTCCCGTAAGAAACTGCTGGATAAGATTACCCTTGATGATATTAAGCCATCTTCCCGCCGTTATCCATACATCGCATTCTCTCCAGACAGAGAAGCAGGCGATCAGCTGTTGATTGTTGATGGTATCTCTAAGACCATTGACGGTGAGAAGGTACTGAATAATGTAAGCTTTACCTTGAAGAAGGGCGATAAGGTAGCCTTCACTGGCCCTAACAGTGCTGGTAAGACCGCTCTGATGCAGATTCTCATGGGCGAGATGGAGCCTGACGAGGGTTCTTTCAAGTGGGGCGTTACTACTACTCAGGCTTATCTGCCAAATGATAATACCGAGTATTTCGAGGGCTGTGATTTAAGCCTTACCGATTGGCTTCGTCAGTATTCCAAGGACCCAGACGAGACTTTTGTACGCGGTTTCTTAGGCCGTATGCTCTTTAGCGGTGAGGAAAGCTTGAAGAAGGCTTCTGTTATCTCCGGTGGTGAGAGGGTTCGCTGTATGCTGTCCAAGATGATGCTCAGCGGTGCTAACGTACTTCTGATGGACGAGCCTACCAACCATCTTGATCTTGAGTCAATCACTGCATTGAATGACGGTCTGATTGCATTCAAGGGCACACTGTTATTTGTTTCTCATGACCATCAGTTCGTACAGACTATTGCAGACCGCATTATCGAGCTGACTCCACAGGGCGCATTTGATAAGCTTACAAGCTATGATGATTTCTTAGCAGATGAGGATGTACAGGCTCGCCTTGCAGAGATGTACAAGTAATATATTTTGATAGTTTCGGGTGTCGCTTCATGTGGCACCCTTTTTTACGGAGGCGATAGAAATGAATTTCAGCGAATTAAAAGTATCAGAGGCTCTTTGTGATGCCCTGAAAAAAATGGGTATTCAGGAGGCAACTCCAGTACAGGAAAAAGCTATTCCAGAGCTTAGAAACGGCAGAGATACCATTGTACAGGCACAGACTGGTACAGGAAAGACTTTGGCTTTTCTTCTTCCTATTATGGATAAAATAAAGGTGCAGGCGGATAATGTACAGACCGTTATTGTTACTCCTACCCGCGAGCTTACCCTGCAGATTTCAAGAGTGGCAACTCAGCTTGGACGTGTATTAGGCGTTAAGGCTTTGGCTATTTATGGCGGTCAGGACATCGAAAGACAGAAGCAGAAATTAGGCCGTTCACCTCATATTATAATAGGTACTCCGGGACGACTGCTCGACCATTTGCGCCGTCACACCGTAAACTTTTCCAATGCCAACCGTTTGGTGCTTGATGAGGCTGATGAAATGCTCCACCGTGGTTTTATTGAGGATGTAGAGACACTTCTCATGACTATGGCTAAGGACCGTCAGATAATGCTGTTTTCCGCTACTATGCCGGACAGAATAAAGGCACTGGCTCACCGTTATATGACACAGGTTCAGCATATTACCATTAAGACAGAAAATATTACATTAGATAATATTCAGCAGAGAATGGTGGATACAGTAGAGGATTCTAAGCTGGATAAGCTTTGTGAGCTGATTAATGAGGAACAGCCATACCTTGCTATGGTATTCTGCTCTACTAGAAGCCGTGTTTCAACCGTAGCAATGCAGTTAGCGCGCCGCGGTTATATGGCAGATGAGCTTCATGGTGAACTGACACAGCTTCAGAGAACAAATGTACTAAAAAAATTCAGGGAAGCAAAGCTTCAGATTTTGGTAACAACTGATATTGCCGCACGTGGTCTTGATATTGAGGGTGTTACTCACGTATTCAACTATGATATTCCACGTGACACAGAAAGTTATATTCACCGTATCGGCCGTACCGGACGTGCAGGACAGAATGGTGTAGCTATCACCTTCGTCAATGCCCGTCAGTATTCTCAGCTCCGTCGTATTGAAGCAGGTATAAAGAACCATATTCAGAAGGATGTGTCAAGCCGTAGTCTCGCTTCAAGGCTTAAAAGGGAAAAGCGTGAGAAGGAAATAGCAGAGAAACGCCGCAAGGAAGAACAGAAGCAGGCAAAGCTGGCTAAGAGCCGTTATGCAAACCGCAAGGGAAATGAGCACAAAGGCCGTAACGACCGCAGTAGAAGACAGCGTAACAAGAAAAAATAAAAAAACTTTAGTTTTTTTGAAAAAAATGCTTGACAAATGATTTTAATAAGCGTATAATACATAAATGTCGACAGGCGATGACGAAACACAGAAACGAAATCAAAGCTTGAAAGACACCACGAAATGAAGTGGGTAGGTGCCCGAGTGGTTAAAGGGAACGGACTGTAAATCCGTCGCCGTAGGCTACGATGGTTCGAATCCATCCCTGCCCACCATTTATCATCGCGGGATGGAGCAGTAGGTAGCTCGTCGGGCTCATAACCCGAAGGTCAGAGGTTCAAGTCCTCTTCCCGCAACCAAGCCGGTATGCTGATATAGCTCAGTTGGTAGAGCGCATCCTTGGTAAGGATGAGGTCACCAGTTCAAATCTGGTTATCAGCTCCATATATACGGCGGCGTAGCTCAGTTGGCTAGAGCATGCGGTTCATACCCGCAGTGTCAGGAGTTCAAATCTCTTCGCCGCCACCAATTCTGCTAACAGGCCCCTTGTTTTAAGACATGGGGTTTTAATTTGCGCAAGGCAATCTGCAATCGTATCTATGAAAATTTAGTTTAAATTTTGTTGAAATGGCTGTTGACAGCCGTTGATATTTATGCTAAATTATATTAGTGACGTTTTGTAGCGTCTTGTTGAGGTGCCAATTGTGAATACGATTGTGCCACAGCAAAGTTCTATTTTATATAGTAAGGAGTGCTGAACATATGCGCAACGCAGTTACGTTGGCCTGCACTGAGTGCAAGAGTCGCAACTATCAGACCAACAAGAACAAGAAGAATGATCCAGATCGTCTGGAGTTCAACAAGTATTGCAGATTCTGCAAGAAGCATACCCTTCACAAGGAAACCAAATAATTTATCGACGTGACAGGATGTGAGAGCTATGGCTGACAGTAAGTCGTCAGTGGCTAAGCCTGAAGATCGGAGCTTTAATCTTGTACAGTTCCTGCATGAGGTTAAGGTAGAGATGGGGAAGGTATCATGGTCAGATCGTCGGGAGTTAGCCGTTTATACTGGCGTAGTCACTACTACAGTATTTGTGGTATGTCTCCTAATCTGGATTTGTGATTCATTCTTCGCCAGATTGTTTGATCTCATCTTAAAGTAAACGCCTTTTTGGAGGGATGATTAATGATGGAATCAGATATGGTGCCAGAAGAAGAGCAGCTCAAATGGTATGCAGCTCTCGTAACACCTGGTTATGAAAACAGGGTGAAGAGCACCTTGGAGCGTTCTGTACGCAACAAGGGCATGGAGGATCTGATACAGCGTGTCGAGGTCCCCACAGCCGATGAAGAGGTTGAAACCCGAGGAACCGGTAAGAAGAAGATTGTCAACACAATCATCTGTCCTGGTTATGTATTTGTAAAAATGGTACATACACCACGTACTTGGGGCGAGGTTCGTAACACTTCTGGTGTTACAGGCTGGGTTGGTCCTGAGAAGAAGGATCCAATTCCGCTAGATGCAAGAGGTGAGAAGCAGCTTATGCAGTGGCTGGGAGAAACCCCAGATTACAAGCAGCAGGCAGCTGTACCTAAGGACGTACCGGAAATTAAAGTTGAAGTCGGCGAAGCTGTTCGTATTAACGACGAGCGCTTCGAGAATTTTGAGGCAACTGTGGCTGCTGTATTCCCTGATAAGGGCAAGGTACAGGTACTGGTCGACATGTTCGGCAAGGAAACCCCAGTTGAACTTGATGCCGATAAGGTTGAAAGCTTAGATTAAGGAGGTGTAAATAAAGATGGCTAAGAAAGTTGCTAAGATGGTAAAGCTGCAGGTTTTGGCAGGTAAGGCTACCCCAGCTCCACCAGTAGGTCCTGCATTAGGTCAGGCCGGTGTAAACATCATGGCATTCGTAAAGGAATTCAACGAGCGTACTGCTAAGCAGGCTGGTCTCGTAATCCCAGTAGAGATTACTGTATTCGAGGATCGTTCCTTTACCTTCATCACCAAGACTCCTCCAGCAGCAGTTCTGCTGAAGAAGGCTGCAGGTATTGAAACTGCATCTGGTGAGCCTAATAAGAAGAAGGTCGCAAAGCTGCCTCGTGCTAAGGCACAGGAAATCGCTCAGACCAAGATGCCAGATCTGAATGCTGCTGATTTAGAGGCTGCTACTCGTATGATCGAGGGCACCGCACGTAGCATGGGTATCGTTATCACTGACTAATAGTGTGGTAATGATTTGTTGTTAGTGTCGTGGGAGGAAATTCCGCTTGTACCACGAAAGGAGAAATTTAAAGATGGCTAAGGCTGGTAAGAAGTACCAGGAAGCTGCTAAGCAGCTGGAAGCTGGTAAGCTGTATTCCGCTGAAGAAGCTGTAGAGCTGGTTAAGAAGACCGCTACTGCTAAGTTTGATGAGACCATTGAGATGCATGTACGTCTGGGCGTTGACCCTAAGTATGCTGATCAGCAGGTCCGTGGCGCTATCGTCCTGCCACATGGTACCGGTAAGTCTAAGCGCGTACTGGTATTTGCAAAGGGCGCAAAGGTTGAAGAGGCAGAGGCTGCTGGTGCAGACTTTGTTGGCTCCGACGAAATCGTAACCAAGATTCAGGGTGGCTGGACTGACTTTGATGTTGCTGTTGCTACTCCTGACATGATGGGTACCGTAGGTCGTCTCGGTAAGATCCTCGGTCCTCGTGGTTTAATGCCTAACCCAAAGCTGGGCACTGTAACCATGGATCTGAAGAAGGCTGTTGCTGAGATCAAGGCTGGTAAGGTTGAGTACCGTACCGATAAGGCTGGTAACATTCATTGCCCAATCGGCAAGGCTTCCTTCGATAACGAGAAGCTTGTTGCTAACTACAATGCCCTGATGGATACATTAATTAGAGTAAAACCGGCTGCTGCTAAGGGTCAGTATGTTCGCTCCGTAACTCTGAGCGCTACCATGGGCCCTGGTGTTCCTGTAACCCACGCTTAATTAGCGTTAGCAGGCTGTAAAAATAGAAATAGTCTTATGGCTGTAGACCGCAGGTGTGGGTTCGCCCACTTAAATTAAAACCAGTTTTTACTGATAGCCTGCCGAGGCCGGAAGCGCACGAAACACTGCGACCTCCGGTAAATCAGCCGGAGGCCGTTTTTACTCTTAAATAAAAATTTTAAGAGAAGGAGGTGTTATTCATGGCTGTTACTGAACAGAAGAAAGCAATTGTTGCTGACTTAAAGGAAAAGCTGACCGGTTGCAAGGGTGCTGTCCTGACTTCTTATAAGGGACTGACCGTTGCTCAGGATACTGCACTGCGTGTAGCCCTGCGTGAGGCTGGTGTAAGCTACCATGTAATAAAGAATACAATGACCCGTATCGCTGCTCAGGAGGCTGGCTTAGATGAGCTGGTTCCTCATTTAGAGGGTACCACTGCTATGGCTGTTTCCATGACTGATGCAGTAGCACCTGCAAAGGTTATTAGCGAGTTCATCAAGAAGAACAAGCTGGATGACGCTGGTGTACTGACCATTAAGGTTGGTGTAGTAGAGGGTAAGGTTGTAACCGTTGATGAGGTTAAGGCTATCGCAGAGCTTCCATCTCGCGAGGTTCTCATCGCAAAGCTGCTTGGCAGCATGCAGGCTCCTATTTCCAACACCGTTGGTGTTATGGGTGCCGTTCTCCGCAGCATCGTTACTGTACTCGACGCTGTACGCAAGCAGAAGGAAGAGCAGGCTAGCGCTTAATCTTCAAGCTGTTTGACACATATTTAATTTTGAAATTAACGTTTTTTATAATTGGAGGTAATTTATAATGACTAAGGAAGAGATTTTATCCGCAATTGAGAACCTGACCGTATTAGAGCTGTCCGAGCTCGTTAAGGCTGCTGAGGAGAAGTTCGGCGTTTCTGCTGCTGCTCCTGTTGCTGTTGCTGCTGCTGCTCCTGCTGCTGGCGGTGCTGCTGCTGAAGAGAAGTCCGAGTTTGACGTAGTTCTGAAGGACGCTGGCGCTGGCAAGATCAACGTTATCAAGGCTGTTCGTGAGATCACTGGTCTGGGCCTGAAGGAAGCTAAGGCTCTGGTTGATGGTGCTCCTGCTCCTGTTAAGGAAGGCGTTTCCAAGGCTGATGCTGAGGAGATCAAGGGCAAGCTGGAAGCTGCTGGCGCAACTGTAGAGCTGAAGTAATTTCTGCTTCAAGGCTACTTGAATTTAAAATTAAGACTCCTGGTTCCTTCGGGGACTGGGAGTTTTTTTATGGAAAAATATAAATATAACGACTAAGAGATGTCCCACACTTCTATA
>CALZDE010000083.1 GCA_945637225.1 uncultured Selenomonadaceae bacterium | reverse complement strand
GTCTTACCAGCAATACGATATCCCTTAACGCCAGCCTTTGCACCGCCACCATTAGCAACTACCTGCTCAAGAAGTCCTACCAGGGTCTTGTCCGTAGCTGATTCAAGAACACGTCTCACCTCAGTACGGCCATTTTCCTGATAAATACTGCCATCAGCATTATTAATTTTCTTGATAATATTAGGATGCAGCAGTACACCATCATTAGCGATAGCAGACATAGCTGTTACCAGCTGTAGAGGTGTTACCGCAATACTCTGACCTATAGACATAGTAGCCACATCAGAATCTCTCATATCATCTGGATCAAAGAGAATACCGCATTCCTCACCAGGAAGCTCTATATTAGTATATTCACCAAAACCAAAAGCCCTGGCATACTCCGTCAGCTTAGCACCGCCCATATCCATGCCTATCTGTGCAAAGCTTGTATTAATAGAATTTTTTACTACATCAGTAAAAGTAATGGTACCAAAACTGTCACCACTCCAGTTCTGAATACGTCTGCCTGAAACCGTAATATGACCTGGGTCCACAAACCACTGATTAGGAGCTACCACCTTTTCCTGCAAAGCGGCACCAGCCACCATAGCCTTAAAGGTAGAACCAGGCTCATAAATAAAGGAAACCGCCCTGTTGCGCCATGCGCCTTCATATTCCCAATACTTATTAGGATTGTAGCTTGGACGTGAAGCCATCGCCAGTATATCACCATTTCTTGGGTCCATGACAATAGCCGTAATTGCGTGTGGATTAGTAGTCTGAATTGCTCTCTCCAAAGCCTGCTCAACAATAAACTGAATATTACTGTCAATAGTAAGGGTAACATCCTTGCACTTTTCAGAGCTTCCCTTTTTGGTAGACATGAGACTCCACACAGGATGTTCCTGCTGAGCCCTCTTGCTGGCTTCTATATTATCATCACCCTTAATGAGAGCGTCCATACTGTGCTCAATGCCGTCACGCCCCTCATCCTCTGCACCGACAAAACCTAAAACGTTAGCTGCCAGCATATCATTTGGATAATAACGCTTTACCTCATCACGGAAGCCCACACAGGTATAGTAATCCTTTTCATCTATAAGCTTGGCAACGGCCTTCTCCTCATCTAATTCCAAAAGCCTCTTTACCCATACAAAACCGCCGCCTCTGGCAATGTCCGCCTTTATTTCATCTACTGGAACATTTATGATAGGCGATAAATCATTGGCGACCTTGTCTGCATCCTTTACCTCGCTAGGGTCAATGCACAGGGATTTGGCCATACGGCTGATGGCTAACTCTCTGCCATTACGGTCTAAAATCTTACCTCTAGGTGTCTGACTTACATGATCACCAATTGCCATTACTCTGGCACGTTCAGCATATTCATCTCCGCGTACTACCTGCAGCCAAAAATAACGGCATGCCACTAATAAAACAAACGCCCATAACACCAGCCCGCAAAACAGAATACGATTTTGCAGGGCATCTCTATCAAATTTTACAGCTTTTCTCAACATGATATTTCAAACCTCAAATTTCCTCAGAGTATATATAATATAGTATAACACATCCAATCAATAAAATAAATATTTTATTTACCTAAACAAAAGCAAAAGCCCCTATCCAGCACTGTGAATAAGGACCATGCTCTATTACCAATGATATTTTTCGCCACGGCTTATTTTAAAAGCCCTGTAAATCTGTTCTACTAACAGCAGTCTTACCATCTGATGTGTAAAGGTCATTTTTGAAAAACTTAGCTTCAGGTCAGCTGCCTTTCTTACCTCTGGCGAAAGTCCAAATGCACCGCCTATAAGGAAAGTAATACTGCTTACGCCCTGCACAGTTAAATCATCAATTTTAGCAGATAATTCCTCAGATGAAAGCTCCTTGCCATAAACATCAAGCACAATTAAATAGCTTCCATTAGGAACTAATTTTAAAAGTCTTTCCCCTTCAGCTGTCAAGGTCTGCTGTTTTTCTGCTTCAGAAGGATTATCCTTCATTTTTTCTTCATTAATTTCCAGCACCTTTACCTGCGCAAAAGGAGTCAGCCTCTTTAAAAATTCATTTATTCCAGCAGTAAGATATTTTTCCTTAATCTTGCCCGCCGCTACAATGTTGACCTTCAGCATTATTTTGCAGCCTCCAGAACAACATCTACATCATTTTTGCTGCCATCGCGCTCAATCTTTACTCTGATGGTATCGCCTGCCTTATGCTCAAGAATTACCGCTCTTAATTCTCCAACTTTGTTGATTTCCTTACCATCAATTTCTAAGATTAAATCACCACGGCGAATGCCTGCCTTATCTGCTGGACCATTCAAAGTGATTTCCTCTACATAAACGCCTTTTTCTGCATTTAAGCGGTATCCCTGACGAGCCGCAGTTTCCTTGTCAAACACACCTACACCGATATATGGACGAAGCACTTTGCCATTGCTCATCAACTCATCTACAATTGCACGGACACTGTTAATAGGAATAGCAAAGCCCATGCCCTCGACACCATTAGCCGCTAATTTTGCTGAATTAATACCAATAACCTTGCCATCAGCATTCACCAAAGCACCGCCAGAATTACCTGGATTTATTGCGGCATCGGTCTGAATTAATTTAAGCTGTCTTTCATTAATATCGAGCGTTCTGTTTAATGCACTGATAACACCGCTTGTCACACTTCCCTGAAATTCAAGGCCCATAGGATTACCAATTGCAATAGCTGGCTCACCTACCATAATATCATCAGAATTACCAAATTCCGCCACCTTCAAATCGGTAGCATCTATCTTAACAACAGCTAAATCAGTCAGCTCATCTGCACCAATAACCTGACCAGTAAAACTTCTTTCATCTGGCAGAGAAACAACTATTTCCTGTGCACCAGCAATTACATGATAATTGGTAACAATGTAGCCATCAGCACGGAAAATTACACCTGAACCAACGCCCTGCTCAACCTGCACCTGATTGTTAAACCAGTCACGGGCTACAGCTTTATTAGTAATGCCGACTACTGCCGGACCTACTTCCTTAGCCGCACGAACTACTGGAGTATTGCGGGCATTTGAAGCATTTTCCCCAGCTTTTTGGGTATCCTTATTTACGGAAGCCGCTGGTATTCCGCCACCATCAATAGCGTTCTCTACTGCCTTTTCAGCCTCAGAGCCGGAACAGCCTGTAAGAAAAACAGCTGAACCAAAGCTGATACCCAAAACAACAGGAATTAATTTTTTAAGGTATTTATTGCGTAACATAATTCTACATCTCCTAAAAATATATAAGTCCGTCAATAAACCAAAATAAATTACAATTGCATTTTAACAGAAAACTATGTAATTTTTCTGTAAAAAAAGAAAATCCCCTGCATAAACAGGAGAAAACAAATCAATCTCAATTCAGATTTCCCTGCTGGCAAGCTGGACATTTTCCGTAAAAACAAAGCTGACGGTCATTGATAGCAAAAGAAGTTTTTCTAGCTACTGAAGCCATTATTTCACTGTCATCTACATCAAATACATCCTGTACAGCACCACAGCAGACACAACGTACATGGGTGTGATTAACCGTTCTGGCATCATAACGGAAGCTGTCCTCACCTAAATTAATCTGCTTAATCAAGCCAATCCTCACCATTACCTCCAATGTCTTATAAACAGTAGCAAGGCTCATGGTAGGATAACGGCGATGAAGCTTATTATAAATGGTTTCTGCATTAGGATGGTCATTACCGTTCTCCAGCACTTCATGCACAGCCAAACGCTGAGGAGTTACCTTCAAACCATTGTTTCTGAGTATCTCCGTTAATTTCATCATCTCCATAAAAGTTCCCCTCAAAATTAATCCTACGTAATCGTGTACACTTTCCCTTAGTATAATTTTACCTAAAAAATCAATACATGTCAATATAAAATTCCATACAGGTTGTAAATCCTTCAAATTTGTGCTAATATTAATCTGTTGAAACAAACTCTAGGAGGATGATATTAATGTTACTTAATCAGATAAGCTCCACTATCGCCAAGGAGCTTAACATAAAGCCACGTCAGGTAGATGCCACTACGGAGCTTCTTGATGCAGGCAATACAGTTCCTTTCATAGCCCGTTATCGTAAGGAAGTTACCGGCTCACTCGAAGATGAACAAATCAGAAATATCAGTGAACGACTGACCTACCTCCGCAATTTTGTAAAACGTCAGGAAGAAATTCTAGCAAAGATAGAAGAACAGGGAAAACTCACCGATGAGTTGAAAACAGCCATCGAAAAAACTGCAAAGCTTCAGGAATTAGAGGATATATATCTGCCATACAAGCAGAAAAAACGCACCAAGGCACAGCAGGCCAGAGAAATGGGACTTGACCCGCTGGCGGCACGCATAATGCTTCAGCAGGATACCAAAGGAACTCCGCTTCAGTTTGCCATGAATTATATCGATGAAGAAAAGGGCGTAACAACCGCTGAAGAAGCTATTACTGGTGCACTCTATATCATTGCCGAAAATATTTCCGAGGATGCCAAGCTCCGCCAGAATTTAAGAGAATATCTTTGGAAAAATGCTTCTATTGTCACAACTCTTGATGAAGAAAAGGAACAGACCGAAGAAGGCCAAATCTATCTCATGTATAAAGAGTACAAGGAGCCTGTCTGCAAGCTTCCATCTCATAGAATTTTAGCAATTAACCGTGGTGAAAAACAGGAATGTTTAAAGGTAAAATTAGAAATAGATAATGAACGGGTTTTAGCAGATATTGAAAAGAAATTCATCACTGCTGACTCCATATATAATACACTTTTAAAGGATTCTATCGCCGACAGCTGGAAGCGTTTAATCGAACCATCCTTAGAAAGAGAAATCCGCAGTCAATTGACAGAAACTGCTGAAAAACAGGCTATTACCCTTTTCGGCTCCAATCTAAAGCAGTTACTTTTACAGGCACCTTTAGCAGGACATACCGTTATGGGCTTAGACCCTGGCTACCGTACAGGCTGTAAAATGGCTATTATCGACCCTACTGGACATGTATTAGACCATGGCGTTCTCTACATTACTCACGGAGATAAGGGAGCAGCAGAATCAGCTAAAAAGGCATTGGCACTCATTAAGAAATATAATGTAACCCTGCTCTCTATTGGCAATGGTACCGCTTCTCTTGAAACAGAAGAATTTGCCGCAAAGCTCATTCGCGATAATAACCTCGATGTACATTATATCATCACCAACGAAGCTGGTGCCTCTGTATATTCTGCTTCTCCATTAGCAAAAGAAGAATTACCAGAATATGACGTAACCATCCGTGGTGCTGTTTCCATTGCAAGACGAGTACAGGACCCATTAGCAGAATTAGTAAAAATTGAGCCTAAAGCTATTGGTGTAGGTCAGTATCAGCATGACGTAAATCAAAAAGAACTGACTGCCGCCTTAGATCAGACCATTGAAACTGCCGTAAATCATGTCGGTGTAGAACTGAACACAGCTTCACCTGCTCTCTTAAAACACGTAGCCGGTATTAATGCAACAATCGCTAAAAACATAGTCAGCTACCGAAATGAAAACGGTGCCTTTAAGAGCCGTAAGGAATTATTAAAGGTTTCCCGCCTCGGTAATGCCGCTTTTACCCAGTGTGCCGGCTTTTTAAGAATTTCCGGTGCTAAATCACCGTTGGATAATACACCTGTACATCCTGAATCCTACCAGCTGGCAACAGACATTTTAAAGGAATTAGGAACAGATTTAAAGGCACTTTCCGATAAAAAGCAATTAGAAATTTTACAGGCAAAATTAAAATTAGTAGATATAGCTAAATTAGCTCAAAAGCTGAATGCTGGTGAACCAACTGTAAAAGATATTATTGATGCTTTAGCAAAGCCTGGCCGTGACCCTCGTGAAGATTTACCTGCACCACTTACCAGAAAAGCTGTCGTAAAATTAAGCGATATTCAGGTAGGTACTATTATGAAGGGCACTGTACGCAATATTACAGACTTCGGTGTATTTGTCGATATCGGTATCAAGACTGCAGGTCTTATTCATATCACAGAATTAAGCCATAAATTTGTAAAACACCCTCTTGATGTAGTATCTGTCGGAGATATTCTTACAGTCATGGTAATAAGCGTAGATGAAAAACGTGGCCGTATCGGTTTAAGCTTAAAGCAGGTTCCTAAAGAAAATGCAATTTAATTTGAGGTAATATAAATGAAAACTATTGCTCTTACTGATGGTACTCTATTAAAAGAAACTATTGCCAAAATACAGCCTACTGATAACGACTTAGCAATAGAAATTACAAAAAAATTAATAAAAATGGCAAACCTCACCAATGGTCAGGATTTAGGCATAGCTCCTACTCTTAATTTTTGTGTTTATGCTTCATCAAGATATACAGAAAATGAACCTATTCCTGAGGTAAAACCTGCTACTGTTATCTGCTGTGGTGACCACGGTGTATCAAAAATGCAGGTAAGTGCTTATCCACAGGAAACCACCTTGCACATGACAACCAATTATCTTATTTCCAAAGGTGCCGCCGCCAATGCATTTGCTAATTTAATAGGCTCTAATTTGTTAGTAGCAGATTTTGGCATAAATGCAGAAACAGAAGATTTGCCCGGTCTTCTCTATAGGAAAATCGCCTACGGAACTGATAATTCATCAGAAGGTCCTGCTATGTCAAGAGAGCAGGCAATCACTGCAATTGAAGAAGGAATAAAGATAGCAAATGAATGTGCAAAATTAGGATTTAATGTAATAATTCCTGGTGAAATGGGCATTTCAAATACTACCGCCAGTGCCGCTATCGTAGCTTCAATCTGTAAATTAACACCAGAACAGGCAACAGGACGAGGCACTAATATTTCCGACGAAAGATTAAAGAATAAGCAAAAAATTGTAGCTCAGATTTTAGATGTAAATAAACCAAATCCTGATGATGGCATAGATGTAATGCACAAGGTTGGCGGTTTTGAATTAGCCGCAATTACAGGTCTGATTATAGGTGCGGCAGCAAATAAAATAACTGTATTCCTTGATGGTCTGAATGCTACTGCTTCTGCTTTAATTGCCGCTAAGATATGCCCTGTTACAAAATATTATTTCTTTGCGTCACATATAGGTGCTGAACCAGCTCATATTCATGCTGTAAAACACCTTGCCCTGCGTCCTTTTATGAAAATGGATTTCCGCTTAGGTGAAGGTTTAGGTTCTTCCTTAGCCTGTGATATTCTTTCAATGTTCATCAAGGGATACAATAATTTATTAGAAGAATATAAAGCCATTTCACCTTGTGATGATAACATAGAAAATCCTGATGAAAGTTCTGATGAAGATTCCTCAAAAAATATCTTGAATGAAATAAAAGAAATCGAGGAAATGATAAAAAATATCGTAAAAAATCCAAGTGATATTATCTATGAGGAAATGCCTGACACCACTATTACCTTGTCAGATAAAACCTTTAATTACTACACTATGACTATGCCTGATTTAGATAATGAAGCTATGGAAAATTGTCAAAAACGCATTGATAATCTGGCAAAGCCAATTTACAGCTTAGGAAAAATCGAACAGATTGCAGTGGAATTAGCAGGTATTATGCAAACAGAATTACCAGATTTTGACTGCAATAAATCACTCCTGTGTATCGGGTATAATCCAGAAAAAAAGCAGAATATGCCTTTCCTGCAAGCATTCACTAAACAGGCAAATGCCAAACTGGTACAATTAGCTATTGCACCAGATCATAGTAACGATGACTATTTTGAATTTGGACGTACTATGGGCGAGCACTATTCACTCTATAACAATGTAATCGGTCTTTCTATATTAACTGCTGATGGAAGTAATTCTGACTGTATTGCAGAAACCTTAAAGGATGAAAAAGGCAATTTAAAATACAGTGCAACTGAATTTCTGCAAAAGCTCCCTGCATACTACCGCCCCCATGTAAGTACCTTCCTCGGTGTTATGCTATCAGCAGCACACAATCATACCATGATAGTCTTGGACGATGAATTTTCTACTATTATTGCAAATTACGCCATTGAACTTTGCTCTGATTTACAGCCATTTATCCTGCCTATTACACCTGAAATTTATCAGTTAAATGCTAAAAACAGTAATGGCATTAATGCGGCAATTGGACTTAGATTAGTGGATTCCGCACTTCACATGCTCAACGATATGAAAACCTTCGGTGAAGCACAGGTTGCGGTTGCCAATGATGGACCGGGAGCAGGCCGTCAAAGCTAAATTAAACATAAAAATTACTGAGCCACGCATTTGTGACTCAGTTTTTTTATTGGCGTTATAACGCCCTCAATCATGAAAATGCAACAAGCATTTTCTTCCTATGACAG
>CALZDE010000082.1 GCA_945637225.1 uncultured Selenomonadaceae bacterium | reverse complement strand
TCACTTCATTGTATCTAAAATCCGTAAAAAGTCTTCTCTTTTTTCTGCCTGATTAAACTGACGGCGGAGTTCTGCACTGCCTGGAATACCATGTGTATACCATGTTGCATGCTTTCTCATTTCTCTAGGCCCGATATAATCGCCCTTAAATTCTAAAAGCATATCCAGATGGCGCATGACAATTTCTTTTCTTTCATCCATCGTAGGGCCAGGGAGAACTGCACCTGTTTTCAGATACTCGGTAAGCTGACGGAAAATCCATGGATTGCCCTGAGCCGCTCTGCCTACCATAACACCATCACAGCCAGTTACTTCCATAATTTTCTGCAAATCCTTCACATTCCTGACATCACCATTAGCAATAACAGGTATATTAAGCGTCTTCTTTACTTCACCGATGATTTCCCAGTTGGCATGGTCACGATAAAACTGCTCTCTGGTACGGCCGTGAATTGCAATAGCATCCATGCCTGCTTCCTCTGCTAATTTTGCCATTTCCATGATATTTATATGCTTATCATCAAAGCCAATGCGCATTTTTACCGTTACGGGACAGCTTACCGCCCCCCTGAGAGCCTTCAAAATCTTAAATGCCTTCTCCGGGTCCAAAAGAAGTGCCGAACCTTCATGATTTTTTACTACCTTTGGAGCAGGACACCCCATATTAAAATCTATAATATCAGCACAATGAAGATTTTCTATAAATTCTGCCGCACGAGCCACATTTTCTGCATCCTCACCAAAAAGCTGCATGGCCATTGGACGTTCTCTTTCGTCTGTTACCAGCATTTTTAAGGTATGCTCATTGCGGTACTTGATACCCTTATCGCTGACCATTTCAGAATACACAAGCGGACAGCCCATTTCCCTTGCCAAAATGCGGTATGCCATATCCGTCACACCAGCCATTGGAGCAAGAAACACAGGATTTTCAAAGCTCAGATTGCCTATTCTCATCGGTTTGCCATTCAGCATTGGTCTTTCCAGCTCAGCCATTTTCAGAATTCCTTTCGTAGAGAACACGCAGACCAGTGAGGGTCAGGAAATGGTCAACCTTCTCAATGGTACGGCTTTCCTTCGCTATCATTTTAGCGTAACCGCCTGTAGCTACTACGGTCATATCACGGCCCATTTCTTCCTTGATACGGCGGACAACTTCATCAATCTGACCGACAAAGCCAAAGATAAGACCAGCCTGCATACCGCTTATGGTATTACGGCAAATTACATTCTTCGGAGTAACCAGCTCAATACGTGGCAGTTTTGCCGCTCTCTGGAAAAGAGCCTCTGCTTCAGTACCAAGACCAGGAGAAATAGCACCGCCTAAGAAATCACCGTTTTCATCCACCACATCAAATGTAGTAGCAGTACCAATATCAATTACAATGAGGTTTCCGCCATATTCCTCATAAGCACCGACAACATTAACGATACGGTCAGCACCGATAGAACGGGGATTTTCATAACGCAGGCGGATACCTGTCTTTATCCCAGGGCCTACGATAAGAGGCTTAATCCTGAAATAACGCTCGCACATCTTTTCCATAGGTACTACCAGAGGCGGTACAACAGAAGAAATGATAATTGCATGGATATCAGTCATCTTAATACCATAATAATCAAAAAGATTTCTCATTATCATGGCATACTCGTCACCTGTACGGGAGCGGTCAGTAGAAACACGCCAATGACGAAGGAGCTTCTTTCCCTCGTATGTACCCAAAACAATGTTGCTATTTCCTATATCTACAACTAAAAGCATCGCTTTTTTCTCCTTAATAATTACTTTTTAGGTCTGATGGACACATCGCCAGCTACTACCTTGCGAATTTCTTCTCCGACCTGTACCATGAGCGCACCATCATTATCAATATCTATTGCCTTTCCGCTATAAACCTCATTCGTAGTCACGCCAATGACATTTATTTCCTGCCCTAAGGTAATAGAGTATTTTCGCCATTCCTCCATTATCGGTGCAAAGCCCTTTTCCTTGACGGTCAGGTACAATCTGTCGAGGTGGCGGAGAATATTTTGCAGGAAAGGTACTCTCAAAGTCTTTTCACCCTTGGCAATAAGCATTGAGCCAGCCTTTTCCCTGAGATCCTCTGGAAATTCCTCCAAAGAAATATTCACATTAATGCCTATGCCGATAACCACATAATTAATCCTGTCAATTTCTGCACTCATTTCTGTGAGTATTCCTGTTAATTTACGGTTATCATGTCCTGTGTCGAGAATGTCATTAGGCCATTTGATACCACATTCCACACCACTTTCCCTCATAGCCGCCGCTACTGCTACTGCCGCCATAAGAGTGCATTTTGGTGCTTCCTGTGGCAAAAAGTCAGGTCTTAAAACTACGGAAAACCATATTCCCTTATCGGGCGGTGAAAAGAAGCTTCTCTGCAGTCTCCCCTTGCCACCGGTCTGTTCCTCTGCTACGAGTACAGTGCCATCAGGAATATTTTCCTTGCGCGCCATTTCCTTTGCCTTCTCATTGGTGGAATCCACCTTGTCAAAGCTATAAATTTCAGTTCCTACTATATTAGCAGATAAATTATTTTTTATTTCATCTGCCAAAAGCCTGTCTGGAACCGAGGCAATACGATAGCCATTACGGGACTGACTTTCTATGTCATAGCCAGCATTTCGCAAATCCTTGATATGTTTCCATATAGCGGTTCTGCTGACCCCCAGGGTATTGGCAATTTCTTCGCCAGATATAAATTTTTCTCCGGCGCTACGAAGTAAATTTAAAATCTTCCCTCTCATAATGCATCCTCTTAACCTAAATAAGAGCTGGAAACAGTTCATTCCCAGCTCCATAATATATTTATTTTATTCTTTTGTTACAGTGTTCAGCTTTGGTTCAGGAGCAAGAATAGTTTCTTCTTCCTCTTCCTCAGCTTCTTCAGCCACAACTGCCTTTTCCTCGTCCTTCAAAAGATTTACAAGAGGAGTTGTGGTATCATCGTTGTCATCATCATCGTTGTCATCATCTTCATAGATGCCCTTTGGATTAGTGACATTACCCTCAGCAACTAATTCCTTCAGCTCCTTGGCGTCGAGAGTTTCCTTCTCAATCAGAGCCTCGGCAATAGCATGAAGCTTATCTAGATTATCATTGATAATCTGACGGCAAGCCTCATAAGCCTCTTCAATATACTTGCGTACTTCCTTGTCAATAGCCGCCGCTACTTCCTCAGAATAATTACGCTGATTATTGAAATCACGTCCTAAGAAAATCTGATGATTCTGACCTTCACCGTAAGCGATAGTACCCAGCTCTGGACTCATACCATACTCGGTAATCATACTGCGAACCAGCTGAGTAGCACGCTGAATATCATTGGAAGCACCTGTGCTGATTTCATGGAGCACCACTTCTTCAGCAACACGTCCAGCAAGCAGAGTCTTTAACTGGTCAAGCAACTCGCTTCTGGTAGCGTAGGAACGGTCTTCCTTTGGAAGCATAAGAGTATAGCCGCCTGCTCTGCCACGAGGAATGATAGTTACCTTGTGAACAGGGTCAGCATTAGGCAGAAGCATACCTACTAAGGTATGACCGCCCTCATGATATGCGGTGAGACGCTTTTCCTTGTCGCTCATGACCTTGGATTTGCGCTCTGGACCAGCCATAACACGCTCGATAGATTCCTCTAATTCCTGCATGCCTATGATGGTCTTATTTCTGCGGGCGGATAAAAGTGCCGCCTCATTTACTAAGTTGCTTAAATCTGCACCGGTAAAGCCAGGGGTACGGCGTGCCAATACATCTAAATCAGCAGTCTTTTCTACCGGCTTGCCCTTGGTATGAACCTTCAGAATAGCTTTTCTGCCCTTTAAGTCAGGCTTATCTACTACAATCTGACGGTCAAAACGGCCCGGACGGAGAAGTGCAGGATCAAGTATATCAGGGCGGTTGGTTGCAGCAATAATAATGATACCTTCATTTGCGGCAAAACCGTCCATCTCAACCAACAGCTGATTTAATGTCTGCTCACGCTCATCATGGCCACCGCCAAGACCTGCTCCGCGCTGACGGCCAACGGCATCAATCTCATCTATGAAAATAATACATGGTGCATTCTTCTTCGCCTGATCAAAAAGGTCACGTACACGGGAAGCACCTACACCTACGAACATCTCCACGAAGTCAGAACCACTGATGGAGAAGAAAGGTACGCCTGCCTCACCTGCAACAGCCTTTGCCAGCAGAGTCTTACCAGTACCTGGAGGGCCAAAAAGCAGTACGCCCTTAGGAATGCGGGCACCTAAATCATTGTACTTCTTAGGCTCCTTCAAAAATTCAACTACTTCAGCTAATTCCTGCTTTGCTTCATCAGCACCGGCTACATCATCAAAATGAACCTTTACCTTGTCAGCATTCATCTTGGCACGGCTCTTGCCAAAGGACATGACACGTCCGCCACCCATCTGAGTCTGCTGCATGATAAAGAACCAAAGACCAGCCAATAAAAGAATTGGGAAAATAGAAGACATAAGAGACATCCACCATGGTGGTTCAGGCGGATTCTCAGCCTTTACCTCTACATTCTTCGTCTGAAGCTTACTTAAAAGGTTTTCATCATTGTATGGAAAAGCTGGTGTTACGGTAGTAAAATCAGTACCATCGGACAAAGTGCCCTTGATATTATTCTCCACTAAAGTAACATTAGCTACCTTCCCATCCTCAACCTGTTGCAGGAATTCTGTATAATTTATTTCATGCTTCTTGACGTCCTTATTTGAATAATAGTCAATGAAGGAAATAGCAATCAATATAACCAACAGATAGAATCCTACGTTTCGCAAAAATTTATTCAATCTGTATCCTCCTTCTGTAAAAGGCAAAAGTGTCAGCCCTTCACATCTTTTTAGTATACCACGTTCTTTTTATTTTATCAAGAAGATATGAAATTAATCTGTGTAAATCTCAGGCTTTAAGACGCCCACATAAGGAAGATTACGATACTCTTCCGCATAATCAAGTCCATAGCCTACAATAAATTCATCTGGAATCTCAAAACCGAGATAATCAATATTTACAGGAATTTTACGGCGGGCAGGCTTGCTGAAAAGAGCACAGAGCTTCACGCTGGCAGCACCACGCTGATTTAAAATACGCATGAGACATTCCATTGTAATGCCGGAATCAATGATATCCTCTACCAGAATAACATGGTAATTGCGGACATCTACATCCAAATCCTTCTTTATTTCAACCTTGCCACTGCTAATGCTGGCATCGCCATAGCTGGAAGCCATCATGAAATCAAAACGCACTGGCAAATCAATTTTTCTAGCCAAATCGGTGAAGAATACAGCCGCACCCTTCAGTACACCGACTAAAAGAATACCCTTATCATCAGTGAGTTCCTTGTAATCAGCAGTAATCTTTTCGCCTAATTCCTTTACCTTTTCAGCCAGCTGTTCCTCGCTAAAAAATATTTCTTTAATATCTTTTTTCATGATTTATACTCCCCTCTCAAATGTCAATACCAAAAATAATTCTGTATTCTCATCATATACGCCCAATTGAGTATGCTTTACGCCAACCACCCAGAGAATCCCCCTGTCATCCCATATAAGTGGTATTTTAGCACGTTCCTCTCTTGGAATTTTTCTATCTATAAAGAAATCCTTTAATTTTTTAGAGCCAGCCTTTAGCTGTATTCTGTCACCATCCCGACGGTATTTCACCTGAAGCCTGCCACAGCATTTTTTGTAATCAAGTATCACCTGAAAAACAGACTTATTACTGCGGATCTTTTCCGGCAATTCACCTTCATAAATCTCTGCACTGATACAGCCGCCGCCATTCTTTAAGAAAGTATCCCCCGGCACCTGAAGCTCGATATTTTCCTGATTAACAGACGATAACGCTAATGCCGTCTTGCGGAAAATACTTATCACACCATAATCCATGCTCGCCTGTATATCACCCGGCAGAGAAATTCTGGTGCCAGTTCTGCCATTTTCAATGAAATCACTGAGAAGCTTCAAATGAACGTAACCCCAGTTAGAAATTCCACAAAATGAAAAATTATCTGCTGACTTATTGTCAGAAACAACGCTTACCATTTTCTGTATAATTCTGCGCTGAATTGCCGTATGAAGCTTTAAAAATTCTTCTCTCTGAAATTTCAGTATGCCATCACGCACATTGACTAATTTTTCATAGGCTTTAAGCGACTCCTGCTGTAAATAATCACCATCTGTTGCGGCAATCTCCGCCAAATGACATAGCCCCTCAGTAATGCCTTGGTTGTAGGTAGAAGCAAGGTTTGGCATGAGATTTAATCTAATGCGGTTCCTCGTGCAGTCGGCAATTTCATTAGTACGGTCCATACGGGCTTCAATACCGTTCATATAGCAATAGTCCATCAGCTGTTCCTTAGACAGAAACAAGACAGGACGAATGATATTACCCCTTCTAGGCCGGATTCCCGAAAGACCGGTAAGACCTGAGCCACGCAAAATATGCATTAATACCGTCTCTGCCTGGTCATCACGATGATGGGCAGTAGCAATGTCCGCCCCGCCAATTATCTTGGCTGTTTCCTGCAAAAAACTGTATCTCAGCTTCCTTGCAGATGTTTCCAGCGACTCACCATGTGTACGGCTCCATTCTGGCACATTGGCAGACTTCATATAAAACGGTACATCATGCCTGTCACAGTACTCCTGCACAAAAGCCGCATCATTTAAGGATTCCTGTCCACGAATACCATGCTCAAAATGAGCCACTGCCAATGAAAAACCCATTTCAGCCTTCAAATTAAGGAGCATATCCAGCATAGCCATAGAATCAGGCCCGCCAGAGCATGCCACTAAAACAGTTTTTCCACGCTGTAAAAGGCTATTCTTTTCACAGAAATCTCTTAGCTGTTTCAGCATTTGCACTCACCCATCTAAAACTCATTCAATGTGAAAAAGCACCCTCACCACTGCGAAGGTGCCTTTTGATTTTATCTGCGTCTGCCACCACGTCCGCCTCTCTTGGAGTCGGTACGGCGACTTGAATCACGCTGCAGCTCATCGCTGTCCTTCATGAACTTTGAAAGCTTATCTTCAAAGGAAGCACTTACAGGTCTTGGAGTGCTACGGCGGAAATTACCGTTGCCACCAGCCTGTGAACTGAAACCTGTATTGCGATGGAAAGCTGGCTGAGCATCACCATCACCACTGCTCCGCTGCTGAGGTCTTGAACCTGCTGGCTTGCCACCCTCTGGCTGCTTCTTAGGCTGGAGTCTCTTTATTGACAGGCCAATCTTGCCCTTATCATCAATATTTAAAACCTTAACCTTGACTTTGTCCTTTTCCTTAAGAAAGTCCTTTACGTCACTTACATACTCATCTGCGACCTCAGAAATATGAATGAGGCCTACTTTTCCCTCTGGAAGTTCCACAAATGCTCCAAAATTGGTAATGCCAGATACGGTACCTTCCACAATACTGCCAACTTCAATGGCCAAAACAGTTTCCTCCCAAATTGCTTAAACTTAAAAAACACAATAATTAGTACAAAATCGCACTAAAATATTACTTCTTATTATACTAAAAAGATACAGAATCGTCAAGAATATTCTTATTTTTTCTCTTTAGTATATATGTATGGCAATTCGCCTTCTCTGGTCATGCCTAATTCTTCTCTGGCAATCTTCTCGATATATTCAGGCTTCTGCAAATTCTCTTTTTCTTCAAGAAGTGCAGCATTGTCATCCTTTGCCAGCTGAAATTTCTCCTGCGCAGAGATTGTATCAGCCTCAATGGAATTCAGCAAAACCTGCTGCTGAGCAAAAGTATATCCTGAACCAATGAGTATTGCTGCCAAAATTACATAGAACCAGACAGGAGTCTTAGGCTTATAGCTCACCCTGCTCCCTCTATCTTCAGACATTACCAAAAACCTCCTGAAATCTATCCAGTCATAGAAAATGTTTATTTTTCATTCCACTGGAAATATTCTGTACTAGCAATACGCCTGTAAACTGAATTACAGCTGTCACAGGCAAAATGTGCTACTGTATTGGAAAAATCTGGAACACCGTTGACAATGCGCACTGCATCCGCCTCGATGTAATTCATTCTTTCACCACAGCGAGGACATTCACAGGTACCGTCTGCATCCTTTTTCAGAATCATTGGTGCCAAATCACCTGTTTTCTTTACTACCCTTTTAGTTTTTGGCTTACGAAGCTCCTCCTCCAAGTCAAAAACATCATAAAAGCCCGAATCCAAAAGCTCACGATAAAATTTGTTGCAACTATAGCATATATACCTTGGCTTTGTATTCTCATAGTCTACCTGACCATTGACAATACGCACCGCGCCACCGCTATTATACTCCAAAGCACTGTTGCAGACCGGACACTCAAACTTATTCTCACCAATTTTCTTTAAGCTTACGACCGACATTTGTAATCACCATAAACC
>CALZDE010000081.1 GCA_945637225.1 uncultured Selenomonadaceae bacterium | reverse complement strand
CCTTCCGCTCAATAATAACATATAGTAGTATTATAACACAGAATTTATTATTTGGCATTACTTTTTCTAAGAAATAACTGAATATTTTTAATAATTTTTTCAACCGCCATTAAACGGCGATGACGTTCTGCCGCCATCCGCATATTTTCCACGGTTTCCGGCTCTGCTATCAGTTCCTCAATGGCCTTAGAAAGCGGTTCATCAGTACGAAGCCAGCGCGCTATGCCATGGTCTGACATATACCTTGCATTATCCGTTTCCGGTCCCGGTATAGGCTGATTCAAAAGCATAGGAAGCTTCATAGTCATGGCCTCACTCAAGGTCATACCGCCCGGCTTGCTGATAAGAATATCCGCCGCTCCCATTAAATCACGGATTTTATCGGTAAAGCCAAGCACCACGATGTAATGGCGTGATGTTTCTGCCTTTGTCTTTACCCTGTCAAAAAGCTCCTGATTCCTGCCTGCTACGACGACTACCTGCAAAGGACTTTGTACCAGTTCAAGCTGCTGCATGGCTTCCTCCATACCGCCGAGGCCCAAACCGCCACCCATCATCAAAAGAACAGGCTTGTCCATGCTAAGGCCGTATTCCTGACGAATTTTCTCCCTGTCCACTGTATCGTAGAAATTCATATCCACAGGAATGCCAGTATCAAATACCGTTCCCTCCTTTATGCCCTGAGAATAAAGAGATACCTTCATGGCACTATGAGCCACAAAAAACATATCTATATTATGACATACACACATAGGATGAACTGTATAATCGGTAATCAGCAGGGCCGACAGAAATCTCTTGCGCCACTTAGCAGATAAATGGGAAATCGCATCTGCTGGAAAGGGATGAGTGCATATAATAATCTCTGGATCATAGCGGTTAATCAGCCCCTTCATGGTTCTCGACATACAGACAGCCATCAGTGCATTAAGATAACCGCTTTCCTTGGGACCAGCCGTAAAATTATAAATACATTCATAAAGATATGGCACAAATCTCAGCATGCAGAGGTATATCCGCTTCATTGCGGCATTTAAAAGAGACGTAGAAGATGACATATAATCAATCATAGTCACATCGCTGTCGGGCATGAATTTGCTGATACCCTGTGCTACCGCCTTAGCCGCTTTTTCGTGGCCTGAGCCTACCGAAGCTGTAACGATTAAAATCTTCATTGTCTCCCCCCTAAACTGTGAATATTTATCATTTTACCACAGAAAAAAAACAAGTGCAATAGATTTAAGCTGTAATACCGCCATCCACAGTCCATGCCGCCCCAGTAACAAAGGACGCCTTGTCAGAAGCAAGAAAAGCTATGATTTCCCCCACGTCCTCTGGCTTGCCAATTCGGTTTAATGGATAAACAGAAGCCATTTCCTTCAGACCTTCTTCCCTGCTTGGGAACTGCTTCAACTGCTCTTCGGTCATAGGAGTGTGAATATCCCCCGGACAGACTGAATTTACCCTTATCTGCCATGGTGCCAGCTCAATAGCTAATGCTCTGGTAAAATTCACCACCGCCCCCTTAGAAGCACAGTAAGCAGAGCACATATAATTTCCATGCAGGCCCGCGTCAGAAGCCACATTGACTATATTACCGCTCGACTGAGCCTTCATCAGCACTGACGCTTCCTTGGACATGAAGTACGTTCCCTTGAGATTGACATTCATCATCTCGTCAAAGTCTTCCTCTGTCATATCCTCAATCGCCTTTTCAAAATAAATCCCAGCCGAATTAACGAGAACATCAATACCGCCGGCCCATTTTTCCATTACAGTCATAATGCTCTTACAGCCACTTACACTGCTGACATCACCCGGTACAAAGCACACTTCACCAGAAGGATATTTGCTCCACAGTGACTTTACTGCCGCCATACCTCTTTCCTTGGAACGGCCTGCAATAGCTACCTTATCCCCATTAGCCAGAAAGCACTCCGCCGCCGCCAGTCCAATGCCAGAAGTTCCGCCAGTTATAAGCACCCTTTTCATGTTAAATCCTCCATCATAAAAATTAAAAGGCCACCCCTGAGAGGCAGCCTGAATCCCTAATGGGAATATTAAACTTAGTTCTTTGGATTTACAGCGTCCTTCAGAGCCTTACCAGCCTTGAATACAGGGCTCTTGGAAGCAGGAATGTTGATGATTTCCTTGGTAGAAGGATTACGGCCAGTACGAGCTGCACGCTCACGAACCTCAAAAGTACCAAAGCCGATGAGCTGAACCTTGTCGCCCTCAACCATAGCCTGCTGAACAACTTCCATAAATGCGTTTACTGCACTCTCAGCGTCCTTCTTCTTCAGGCCAGCCTTTGCTGCTACATTAGTTACTAATTCAGTCTTATTCATAATTATAGTCCTCCTTATTATTAAATACCGCAAGTCATTAATTCACGTTACCCAAACCAATGACATGGTCACGGTATCCGTAATATCTCTTTGCCTATGGCATTCTACCATAAATTCAAGAAAATTCCTAGTCCTTTTTTTAAAAAAAAGCCCTTTTTTTGGAATTTTTTTTAATTTTTTTAGAAAAATTTTACATAATCGGGACTTTTAACCTATATTGCAATAAATTTTCTTTATTATAAAATTGTCTCTATCACTATTATTTATCCCTTTTAGCAGGCACATAAAGGCTGGTTAAGTAATCTATGTCTGGCTGGCGGTCTAATTCATAGAGCGGAATTTTAACCATTCTTTCATCAGGCATACCTAATTTATGCACGTAAACTACCTCATATTCGTCAGGAAAAACATCCATCAGAGCCAATTTTAAATCCGAAGCGATAGGAAGATTATATACCTGTGTAATAATAATACCTGTTGGATTATCCGCTGGCATTTTTTCAAAATCCTCGGCATCAATAATAGTCACACCGTCAATAGGATCAATTTCCAGCTTGGTGTACATGATTTCCGCAAAGCTCATACCCGGACGGATATCCAGCTCCACTCCTGCCTCATCTGCAAACTGACGAAGCAGAACTACGGTTTTCTCCGCTACCATAGGACTTCCCGGTACAGCGTAGACTATTTCCTCACCCTCTAAGGCTCTCTTTACCAAATCCCTTGCAATAGCCTCATAAAGCACTTCAAAGCTTTCTGCCTTTTCATAGAAGGAATCATAGGAATCAAACTTAACGCCCTTTTCCTTAATTTTTTCTACCGTAGGATGGATAGCAGTTCTAAATAAAAGTGTTTTAGCTTCCTTCATCAGCTCCCAGCATTCAATAGTCATCAGACCGAAATCGCCAGGGCCTAAGCCAATAACTGTAATCTTGCCCATTACTCGCCACCCTTTCTTGTCAGCATCATAGCGTCACCGAAGGAGAAAAAGCGATAGCGTTCCTCTACTGCCTTTTCGTAAGCACTCAGCACAAACTCACGGCCAGCAAAGGCACTTATCAGCATGATGAGCGTGGATTTTGGCAGATGGAAATTAGTGATAATAGCGTCTACAATCTTAAATGTATAGCCCGGATAGATGAAAATATCAGTCCAGCCACTTTTTCCGCTAATCTCGCCTATACCGTCAGCCGCAGATTCCAAGGTACGGATAGAAGTAGTACCTACGGCAATAACCCTCTTGCCTGCCTTTTTGGTAGCCAAGATCAAATCCGCGGTTTCCTGTGGTATACTGTAATACTCCTTGTGCATTACATGTTCCTCAATTACATCTGTGCTGACAGGACGGAAAGTACCAAGACCGACATGCAAGGTAACAAAGCCGAGATTAACCCCCATATCCTTTAATTCCTGCATTTGCTCCTTAGTAAAGTGCAGACCAGCAGTAGGGGCGGCAGCAGAACCCTGCTCGCGTGAATAAACGGTCTGATAACGTTCCTTATCCGCTAATTTCTCATGAATATATGGAGGTAATGGAGTCTCACCCAGTCTGTCCAAGATTTCCTCAAAAATACCTTCATAATTAAATTTGACGATACGTCCGCCAAAATCAGTATTTTCCTGTACAGTACAGGTAAGTTCATCACTGAAGCGTACCACCTGACCTGCACGAGCCTTTCTGCCCGGCTTTACAAGGGTCTCCCAAGTATCACCATCAATACGGCGAAGCAAAAATACCTCGACCTTACCGCCAGAGCCTTCTCTCCAGCCCAGAAGTCTTGCAGGCATAACCCTTGTATCATTGAAAATAAGGGTGTCACCCGGATTTACATAATTTTTTAAATCATAAAAATGCTTATGCTCAATAGTTTTTTCCTGTGGGTCAAGCACCATCATCCTTGAAGAATTACGAGGCTCCACTGGAGTCTGTGCAATTAATTCCTCTGGCAAGTTGTAATCAAAATCTGTTAATAACATGAAAAAGTATATCTCCTTTAGTACATTTTATCAATACTTATATTAGTATAGTAGTGTTTCAAAATATCCTGCCATGACTTTCCCTTTTCAGCCATAGCCTTAGCACCATACTGTGACATGCCAAGACCATGACCATAGCCATGACCGTCAAAAATAATCTGTCTGCCACCACTGCGCACCGTAAACATACTGCTCTTTAATCCGCAAAGACTGCGTAACTTTACACCGCTCAAATCAATTGTTCCCTTGCTTCCCTTGAAACGCACTACGGCCGAGCGGTCACTGGAATTTACCATCTGTACGGACTTAATAGCACCTACGTCCTTACTGCCACGAGCCAAAAGCTTCTGCATCTCTGCACTGGTGAAGCTTACAGTCCAATTTTTATTGGGTGAATTATCCTCATCAGCAACAGAACGAAGATAAGGATTGTAATGTCCCCATACATTTTCTGCATTTTCAGTCCTGCCACCCGAAGAAGAATGGAACACCGCACAGATAGGCTTGCCTCCATAGGTCATAACATACCCCTGCGTTGACTTTACCGCCAATGTCGTAGACGGGCTTTCCTTAGCTATACCGCTGTACACCTGACAATGTGTGCTGGTACAGAGGTCGTACCCCTCACTGCTATGCTGATTTTTGGTATAAAGAGCATAGGTACGGGCCGCCACTGCCTGAGCCTCCAAAGCTGACTTAGACCATGACGGAGACATTTCAGAAGGGACAGTGCCCATGAGGTAATCATCAACAGTTACATTATTTAATACCAAGAGAGAACCGCTTTTATTGATTTTTACATTCAAGGCTCCACGGTATTTATTTCCATTATAAATAACTGCATTACTTTCCAATTTATTAATAGGCTTCAAGACTACCGACTGAGAATTTACTTTTTTACCATTAATAGCCAGCCTGTTGCCGGAAACAATTATTACAGACAAAACATTTCCCTTAAACCGCCCCAGCACAGAACCGCTTGCCATATCAAGCACAGTATATTCACTGTTCATCCCCACCGAAGCCTGTACCACGCCATTTGCTAGGCCTATATTCAATTGATAATCAGCACTTGCAGTATTATTCTTTTTCCATGACGAGGATGCCTTATTCTTTTCACCTTTAGGAATATAGCCCGTAGCCTCCGCCACAGAAGAAAAACTGCAAATACATACTGCCCAAAGGAACACACCAAGAAGCACCGCTGTAAAATTCTTCAGCTTCATACCTGCTCACCTCTTGCCAAAGCCTCTAATCTCGCTCTTTTCTTCGCCTTATTTTCCTTCTTTTTCTGCTTTCTTATCGCCTTGCTGTAACGCTCCTCCTCACTGAAAATACACCCGCAGTATGGCTGACGGTAAAGCCCCAAATCAATGCTTATATCCGTTCCCTCCTGCCAGCCTGTACGGAAGTCCTCATAATAAAAGCTGACACCATATTTTTCCGCAAAAAATTCTGCGGTTTCCTTCATTAAATCATGTTGCTGGTAAATACTATAAAAAAGCGTAGAAGTAAAACTGTCAAAGCCATTTTCTGCCGCAAACTTAGCCGCCTGCTCCAACCGCCACGTATAACACATTCTGCAACGGCCATTTTCCACGCTTTCAGCCATAAGAGCCTTTTTGAGAAAATCACGAAGCATATAATTTTCATCGGTGATTATCTTCATATCCACCTTTTCAGCAAATTCCTTAGCCGTCTTTAACCGCATATCCCATTCCTTATAAGGATGAATATTAGGATTAAAGAAATATCCTGTCGGCTCAATGCCATCCTCCCTAAGCTTCTTCACAGGATAGCAGGAGCATGGCCCACAGCACATATGCAATAATAAATTCATAATTTATACCTCTGGGTAAGGCACGCCCATATGCTCATAGCCAGCCCTTGTTACCACACGTCCCTTTGGAGTGCGGTTCACAAAGCCCAACTGCAAGAGATATGGCTCATAAACATCCTCTATGGTATCCCTTTCCTCACTCGTAGAAGCCGCCAAGGTATCAAGTCCCACAGGCCCGCCGGCGAACTTCTGAATCATGGTATCAAGAATACGCCTGTCAGTATGGTCAAGACCTAATTTATCCACTTCGAGCCTCATGAGGGCGGTATCAGCAATTTCATCAGTAATGACACCACTGCCCACAATCTGAGCAAAGTCACGTACACGCTTCAAAAGGCGGTTGGCAATTCGTGGTGTACCTCTGGAACGGCGGGCAATTTCCCAAGCACCCTTATCCTCAATAGGAATATTTAAAATCTCTGCCGCTCTCTTGATAATAAAAACTAAATCCTTTGGCTCATAGTATTCAAGCCTTGAAATAACACCAAAACGGTCACGCAGAGGAGCCGCCAAAGCACCTGCACGAGTAGTAGCACCAATCAAGGTAAATGGCGCAATATCAAGACGTATAGAACGGGCACTAGGCCCCTTGCCAATGATAATATCCAAGGCATAATCTTCCATAGCCGAATAAAGCACTTCCTCTACACTTCTAGAAAGACGGTGTATCTCATCTATAAATAGTACATCACGTTCCTGAAGATTAGTTAAAAGAGCCGCCAAATCACCAGAACGCTCGATAGCAGGACCAGAAGTAATACGGAAATTTACACCTAATTCATTAGCGATAATGCCTGCCAGCGTAGTCTTGCCAAGACCCGGAGGCCCATACAAAAGCACATGGTCAAGAGCCTCACCACGATTAAGAGCCGCCTTGACAAACACCTGCAAATTTTCCTTTATTTTATCCTGCCCTACGTACTCATGAAGCAGACGGGGACGCAGGCTGTACTGCCAATCATCCTCAATCTGACCTTCCTGAGCCATAATGCGGTTTTCTTCATCCATTTTTTAATTATCCCTTCATAAATTCCTTCAAAGCCAGCTTAATGATAGCCTGTGCATCAAGTTCCTTGCCATTCACTACCATCTTGCCACCCTTGCCTGTTTTCGCTTCCTTAGCCAAATCCTTCTCTAATTTCCTTAGGACAGGTACAACCTCCTGCTGACTATAGCCAAGAGATTTTAGTGCCGCTTCTGCTTCTGCCATCACATTATCTGCAATAGCCTCTGCCGGTTTAAAGAGTCCTTCCTCATCCTCAAAAGCCGTATCATCTAAAACAGAATTGCCTATTTTCACCTTATCCTTTAATTCCAAAATAAGGCGTTCCGCAGACTTTTTGCCAATGCCGGGAAGCTTCGTAAGGACAGAAGACTGCTTCTGAGCGATAGCCTGACAAAGCCTTTCAGGGGTAATAGCCGACAAAGCACCTACTGCCACCTTTGGGCCAATGCCGGAAACCGTAATAAGAAGCTGAAATAAATCATATTCCTCCTGAGTAGCAAAACCATACAGGGAAATATCGTCCTCACGCACACTCATATGAGTATAAACCATAGCTTCCTCACCCTGACGAAGCCTGCTTCTTGTAGTACCCGTAACATATATACGATAGCCTACACCATTAACGTCCAGCAGACAATAGTCCGTCAAAAGTGCGGCTACTTTTCCTCGTAAAAAACCAATCACATAATCACCTCAAAACTATTAAATATCTTTAAATTTTTCACTAAGCACACTTTCTACTTTTTTAAATTCTGGAATGTATTCTTCTATGATGACATTTACCAATTTCCTTGCTTTTTCTCCATCATATATATGTGCCATGCTATTTCTATCTTTCAGCATTTTGAGCCACATTTCACAGTTTATATAATCAGCTACTTGATACATTCCTTTAATTATTTCTCTAGGTGAACCACTAGCTGATACGGCAATACCTTCATAACGCAGAATTTCTTTAAAAAGCTTCCACCCTAATTCAAACTGTATACAAAACTTGTCTATAATTCCACCTATAACAAATTCATTATCTAAATCCTGCTGATTTGCCTGAGATAATACTGCTAAATTACGGGAATAATTACCCAGCTTCTGCATAAAGAATCACTCCGTCTTTTTTTACTTCTTGGAATAATTTGCTATTTGTATCACATTCATCCATATTTACTATATCAAACTTCAATAATGTATCTATCATTTCCTGACAATCAAAATAAAAATTTATAAAATCTTCACAGCCAAATACAGCTAAATCTATATCACTTTTAGGAAAATTACTTCCTCTAGCTCTAGAACCAAATAAGACTAATGATGTAATTTTATAATTTTTAGCTAATTCCTGCAACTGAAATACTATTTCTTTATCTAAATTCATGATACCAGCTCCCCACGAAAGGCTTTAGCAAGAATAGATTTTCGCATGGTAGCGATA
>CALZDE010000080.1 GCA_945637225.1 uncultured Selenomonadaceae bacterium | reverse complement strand
GATAATGCAATATACGAGAAAAAGACAGCCTTTCTTTAACTAAGAAATGACTGCCTTAAATTAGTATTAAGTTCTTCTGAATCTCATATTTCTTTTAGCCTTTGGCTTACCAAGTATTTCACCCAAAACTATCGCCTGAGCCAGCGTTACCTTATTGCCTGTTGGAAGACCGCTTTTTCTGTTCATATAATGGCCATGGCTCTTATGGGACTGGTCGTACGGGGAATCGCATTCATTATTATATGCGTCATTATCCTCTTTGGCATGCTCCCTTGCATACTGCTGATACTTGTTTAGAACTTCATTGGCATCAGTAGTATATACATCGGGCTCGGCTTCACCCTTTTCATCAGTCATCGGAAGCGGAACAGATATTTTATGCTCCCTGGGCTTGTATTTTTCTTCCAATTCCGCCTGTCTCCTGCGTTCATGCTCTGCCAAAGTCTCCTGATAACGCTCTGATTCGTCCTCATCTTCCTGTGGCATGGGAATCTGTGGGGCGGTTGGTTTCTTTTTATCGAAAATTTCGCCTACAATGTACAATATGATGAAAACTACTACTACTTCCATCTTGGAAACACCACCTTACTTAACAGCAGGAGGAGTCAAAAGGTCATCGCTTCCACTACGGCTGATACTTGTACGCATATCGGTATCAGACTGGATATTCTGAAGGTTATAGTAATCCATAACACCTAATTTGCCTGTCTTCAGAGCTTCTGCCAAAGCATGAGGTACTTCTGCCTGTGCCTCTACTACCTTAGCCTCCATCTCCTGAGTATAAGCCTTCATTTCCTGTTCCTTAGCAACAGCCATAGCACGTCTTTCCTCGGCCTTAGCCTGAGCAATACGCTTATCTGCTTCTGCCTGGTCAGTCTGAAGCTCTGCACCGATGTTACGTCCTACGTCTACATCAGCAATATCAATAGAAAGAATCTCAAAGGCAGTACCTGCATCAAGTCCCTTGCCTAGTACAGTCTTAGAAATATCATCAGGATTTGCCAGCACTTCATTATGGCTGAGAGCTGAACCAACGGTAGTAACGATACCCTCACCAACACGGGCGATGATAGTAGGCTCACCAGCACCACCGACCAGACGGTCGATATTAGCACGAACAGTTACACGAGCCTTGATTTTCAGTTCAATACCATTCTGAGCAACTGCTGATACCACTGGAGTCTCAATAACCTTTGGATTTACGCTCATCTGTACTGCCTCTAAAACGTCACGGCCAGCCAAATCAATAGCTGCTGCACGCTCAAAAGGAAGAGGAATCTGTGCACGATGGGCTGCAATAAGGGCATCCACTACCTTATCAACATTACCACCTGCTAAATAATGGGCTTCCAGCTGATTTACTTCAACCTTTAAGCCAGCCTTATTCGCCTTAATAAGAGGCAATACTATTTTAGATGGAGTTACACGGCGAAGTCTCATAGCAATGAGAGTCACAATGCTGATATTTACACCAGCAGCAATCGCAGAAATCCATAAGCCTATTGGAACCATATTCAGGAACACAGTCAGACCTATAAGACCTGCAAAGAAAACAAATAATAAAAAAATCAGCTCTTCCATATTCATCATCCTTTCATTTCACGGACTACGATTCGGTTGCCGTTGACACTAACGACTTCCACCCTTGCCCCCTTCATGATGTAATCTCCCTCCGAAACCACATCAACAGGAGAGTTGTCAAAAATTGCAGTGCCAGCAGGCCTAAGCTCATTTTTCACAGTGCCGGCAGCTCCTAGAAGGTCAGTACGTTCAATGGCACTCGTATACCCCTTATCAGTAGTAGTCTGCTCCCTAAGTACCATGTTGTTCCACAAATCAGAAAAAAAGCCCATATTATCCCACCTTTCTGCAAATTTTTAGCAATAAATGCTTTCTTATATTAGTATCATAACATATATGCAACATTTTTTCAAATACATCTGCAATCAGATACAGAAATATTACAAATTCATTAAAAAATCCTCACCATCTGTATTTTCATACAAATGATGAGGACATTTTAATTTATCTTAGCCGGTAAATTCTAATGAATTACTCCCACTTCCACAGAGGGAACTCTCTGGTAATCTTCAGATCGTTAGCCTTAATATTCTTATCTGCCTTCATGAAGTGAGACAGTGCGTACAGGCTGGAACCGCAATAGTCAATTGCATACTCATTGGTAGACCAGGACATCAGAACATCAATGTAGCACTTTGCTGGTGGTGGGTTGTAGGTATCTATGTACTTGGTCTGGTCTGGGTCACCGCCCTTAACGTAGTTAGGTCCGCCAACCAACAGGCCAGGAACATAAGCACCGGTACTCTCATGAATACGGTTATGTGGGTGCTCTGGGCAATTCTCACCTACACCAGTCATGAAGCTCTTGTTCAGGATGTTACGGCCAAAGGTGTAATGAATCTGAGCCAGTGCACCTTCCTCATATGCCTTGTTCTTCTGCAGGTCGTTAGCCATGATAAGGATATCACCCTTAGTCAGGTTGTTCTTAGCAGAAGCCCAGGTATACTCGGACTCGGTCAGGGTGCAGTCAAAGCCGTCCTTCTTAATGGTATCAACAATTTCATCCGCATAGCTAATGAAAGCCTTCTTTACATCAGCCTGGAAATCCTTATCAGCCTTCTTGGTCATAGCATAGCTGTACTGTGCCAGAGCGATGGTATTATCCCAAGTAAAGAAACCTGGCTTAGTAGTCATAAGACTCTTCATATCGCCACTCTTCAGATAATCCTCAAACTTCTTGTCGCCAGTGGTCTTGAACATTTCTGCCGCAAACCATGCACGCTCGGTCTTATCATCAGTATCATTGTAAGGGCCGGAACCGCTCTCCTGTCCCTCATCTACACGATAAATGGACTCTGGAGTCTTAGCTAAATAATCCCATGCCTTCTTTGCATTATTCAGGCAGTCCTCAGCAAAAGCAGGATCAAGCTTCTGATATACTCTGCCAGCCATAGCCATAGAAGCACCATACATAGCGGTACTTGCAGTACAGGTACTATAAATGAAACGGTCCTGAGTATCAGTATCTGGAGACTTGTCAAAGCCTGGCCACTGAGCACCGGAAACCTTATGGAAGGTACTGCCGTCCTGACGCTGCATCTTCTTCATGAACTCAAGCTCAAACTTAACCTCACTCAGTGCATCAGGTAACTTTGCATCAGTCTTTACGCCCTCTGGGAAGAACAGCTGGCCTGCGCTGTACTTAGCTGGCTGAGACTCATAAGCCATCATCAGTTCAGCACTTGCAATAGCCGCAGTAGTGGTGTACTTGCCATAGTCACCTGCATCATACCAGCCACCGCTTACATCTACCTTATCGCCCTTCTTGTTCAGAGCATCGTTGAAGTAAACCTGTGCCTCCTTATCCTGTGCATGACCGCTTTTGATCTCTAAGCCAGTCAGCTCGTCCTTCATAGGAGTATTACTGCGGGACAGGGTATAAGAACGCCAGTTCATCAGAGCAGGAACAGCATAAACATTATTGCCAATCTCAAACTCATAGGACTCCTGATCGCCAACTACCAGCTTATAGGTACCAGCCTTCTTAACGGAGGAGAAATCAGCACGACGGATATTCTCAGCAGAAGAAGCATCAAATTCAGGAGCAGTCAGCTTGCCAGTGAATACGGTCTTGCCAGTAGCAGTATCTACAACAGAGAAATCATCACCGCAGTTTGGCAGGGAAACCATAGCTACCTTGCTGTAATCAGTCAGATAACCAACCTGGTCTACATGTACGCCCTCAGAAGCAGCGAAGGAAACGGAAGAAACAGCACCGATAGAAACAGCGCCGATAGTAGCAGCTACCAGAGTACGGAACTTCTTATTAGACAATTTCATTTTTCTTTACCTCACAATCATCCATTAAATATTTATCCCTAATTACTTATTAACATGAGTAAGCTGATAATCTGGAGTGAACTTCATCCACTTGTAGCTTGCTGCTAATGGCATATTCTTACCGTCAAAGTGACCTAACCACTCATCAACACCCTTGCCAGCCCAGATATTAGCCATAACCATAGAAGGAGTTACAGGCAGGTTGTTGCCCTCTACATGATAAACTTCCTTGCCGTCTACATACCAGGTAATCTTCAATGGCTCCCAACGGAAAGCATATACATGGAAATCTGCTGAAGCATCAAAGCCGAGGTCACACATATACTCATGACCGCCTACGCCATCTACATAATAATTGAACTGCGCCTTGTCGCTCTTGTCACCGATAAACTCAATATCAATCTCGTCCCACTGAGTTGGAGGAGTGTCCCAAGGACCAGTATAGGTAAAGAAGGAACCTGCCATCAAGCCCTCATGCTTAGCAGGCTTCATGCAAACCTCATACAGACCATAGTGGAATCTGTTGTTTACTAAGGAACGGAACTCACCGCCGGTATAAGGAACCTTGTTATCAAATGCCCAGCCTTCCTTAGCTCTTTCCTTACCAACCTTCAGCTTCATTACATCGCCATCAAAAGTAACGTTCTTAGCATGCCAGTTTACATCAAATGGAGCACCATTAGTCCAGCCATCAGAAGCCATCCAGCCTTCTGGCACAGCCTTCTCCTTAGAGAAATCTAAGAAGAAACCGCCCACTGGAGCCTCACGGACTACAGAAGTACATTCTGGGCTATCCGCAGCCTCAGCCACTACATCAGCAGCAGTAAAAGCTACGCCCATAGAAAACAGTCCTGCCATTACTAAGCTTGTTAATTTCTTTAATTTCATTTTTCCTACTCCCCTTCTTACCGCACTCTTCCCAATAGTGGGTAAAATTTTATTTACATTTAAGCTATTTTTTCGTAACAAAATACCCCCCACTAAAAATGGCCTGTTTTACCACGCCCCTCGATGATTTTAGTGGGGGGCTGCTTAAATTTTTATTATACGTTAATCAATCTTTTGGAATTTCAATATCGGTGGAGAGATCCTCACCATTAGTAGCAATTACTCTCTGATACCAGTAGAATGACTTCTTTGGCTTACGGTTAAGAGTACCCTCACCCTTATTATTCTTATCTACATAGATAAAGCCGTAACGCTTATCCATCTCACCGGTACTTGCAGATACGATGTCGATAGGCCCCCATGGGCAGTAACCCATCAGAACTACACCATCAAGCTCGATAGCCTTCTTCATCTCGGCAATATGATTAGAGAAATACTGAATGCGCTCATCATCATGGATGATGCCATCCTCAGCAGGAGTCTCATGGAGACCAATACCATTCTCTACAATCATCAGAGGAAGCTCATAACGCTCCTGCAGAATATTCAGAGTATAACGCAGACCAACTGGGTCAATCTGCCAGCCCCAGTCAGAAGCCTTAACATACTGGTTCTTTACTTCCTTACCCATATGGCGGGTACCCTCTGGGTCATATGCACTAGCAAAACTCATATAATAGGAGAAAGCAAGATAATCTACGGTGCCTTCCTCCAAGATCTTCATATCTCCTGGCTCCATCTTAATGTCATAGCCACGGTTCTCCCATTCCTTCAGAATGTAGGTTGGGTAATGACCACGGCAATGAACATCACAGTAATAGAAAGTACGGTCCATTTCCTTCAGGGCAGCCATCTGGTCAAGAGGTGCAGAAGTTGCAGGATATACTGGAGATACAGCCATCATGCAGCCAATCTGCATATCAGGATTAATCTTGTGACCCTCTATAACAGCCATAGCGGAAGCAACCAGCTCATGATGAGCTACCTGATACATAACCTTATAACGGTCCTCGCCTTCCTTGTAAATAACACCGGAATCAGTAAATGCATGATGAGAACCATTCAGACCCTCTACTTCACGCTGATTGTTAATCTCGTTGAAGGTCATCCAATACTTTACCTTGAACTGGTAACGCTCGAAGCATACCTTAGCGAAACGAACGAACATATCTACCAGCTTACGGCTGCGCCAGCCGCCATATTCCTTTACAAGATGGAAAGGAATCTCAAAATGAGAAAGGGTAACTATTGGCTCCATGCCATACTTAGCCATCTCATCAAAGAGGTCATCGTAGAACTTTAAACCTTCCTCATTTGGTACCAGCTCATCACCATTAGGGAAAATACGAGTCCATGCAATAGAAGTACGGAAGCACTTGAAGCCGAGCTTTGCCAGCATTGCAATATCTTCCTTATAACGATGATAGAAATCAATAGCTTCGTGATTTGGGTAAATCTTGCCTTCGATAACACCATCAGTAATTTCTCTATGAATACCAGGACCACCAACGGTCATAACATCTGCTACACTAGGGCCCTTGCCGCCTTCATTCCAGCCGCCTTCCAGCTGATGTGCTGCTACTGCACCGCCCCATAAAAATCCTTTTGGAAATGCCATATTTATATCTTCCTCCAAATAACCCGAACAGGAGTTACATTATTACAAACTACAATTACTTATCCTTGCGCATCTCTTTGTAAACATCAATGAACTCATTAGCCAGAATCTTGAAGCTCTCTGCGCTCATGAGCTGGTCCTCAGCATGAAGAATAATCAGGCATACATCAGTCTCACCAGTCTCAGCTTCACGGCCCAAAAGACCAAGATGAGCGTCATGACCTTCAGCAAAAGCCTCATCGCCCTCTGCAATCATCTTCTCAGCTGCTTCATAGTTACCCTTCTTTGCTTCCTGAATTGCTTCAATGTAACAGCTTCTAGCAGTACCTACTGCAGAAATAATCTGAAATGCTGGCATCTCAACTGCTTCCTTATTATAAGTAGCCATGGTTTTTCCTCCTATTATTAACACAAAATAAAAAATATTTGAAAAATTTAATTCGTCGTAAAAAAAACTTGATATATAAGATAAGACTCTGGGGGGAACCGCTCCCCGCCAAAGTCTCTCCTATTATTTTGGTTAGCCGCCCAAAATTACCGCGTATATTGTTGATTTGAATTACCGAACTATCATATTAGTTCTCAGCATTCTCCATCTCAGCCTCTTCAGCTAACATGCTCTTATCCATGCCCTTGATGAATGGGAGATAGATAATGGTGGACAGTACCAGGTTGATAATCTGGATAACAGCACCCTGCCAGCCATCAAGCAGCAGACCTGCAATGATAGGAGGAGTAGTCCAAGGTACCTGAATAGCACCCATAGGAGACAGGAAGCCGATATACATAGCCATCCAAGTTACAACCAGAGCAACGATAGGAACAATGATGAAAGGAATCATCATGTAAGGGTTGAATACGATAGGTAAACCGAAGATGATAGGCTCGTTGATGTTGAACAGGCCAGGAACCATAGCAATCTTAGTCAGGGACTTGAACTGCTCGGACTTAGCTACCATCAGACCAGCGATGATAAGACCTAAGGTCAGACCGCAACCGCCGGACTTAACGAATACGTCGTTAATCTGTACAGTGATGAACTTTGCAGCTGGGTTGCCAACCAGAGACTGGCCAGCATCTAAGAGTGCCTGATTATCCATGGAGTTTGCAAGGAGCAGTGGAGCAACAACGCCACCAACAACGTTTGGACCATGAATACCAGCCCAGAACAGTAAGCTCTGTAAACCAACGATGGTAATACCACCAGCAAGAGTATCGGACAGTGCCTGCAGAGGAACCTGAATCATCTTGAAGATCAGCTCAGGAACGGTAGTCTCGCCCATGAAGTGGCAAGCAGCCCACAGAGCGGAAGAAAGCAGGAATACCAGGAAGCCAGGAGTCAGAGCCTCGAATGCACGAGCAACACCACCTGGAACAGAATCAGGCATCTTGATACCGATGTGATTCTTTACGCAGAAGCAGTAAATGTAGCTTACAGCGAAGGAGATAATGATAGCGGTAATAACACCGTTACTGCCAGTCCAACCCATTGGCAGAACACCGCCAACCTTCTCACCAGCCTCGGTAACAACCTCGGTAGGCATGAGCATTACATAAGAGGATAATGCCAGACCAGCAGCGGTCATACCGTCAAGACCCTCATTTGCAACATACTTATAAGTGATAGATAATACTACGATAATTGCTAAAAGATTAAAAGTACCGCCACATACAGTCCACATTGGAGCCTGCCAGTTAGGACCGAAGATGCCAGCCATCATGTCTCCCCAACCTGGGATTGGCAAGCATGCGATCAGCAGAAACAGTGAACCGCAGATGGTGAATGGTGTGGTCATGATGAAGCCGTCTTTAACTGCTACAACAGCCTTGAGCTGTGCGAAGTTATTCATGACTTCCAGGAATTTGTTGAACATTTCTTCCTTGTTCATTTTTTAATAACCCCTCTCTTTTCTTATGGTTTTTTAATATTCGCCTATTCCCTTTAGGCAAGTATAATATAACATATAATCAATAGGAAGTACAATGGATTTTATATGTTTAATAACATTGTTTCGCACCATACCGTAGTCATTTGTATCACTGTTACATATTTTTTATTTTTTTAAATTAAAAAGGGCACCTCTTGCGAGGTGTCCTTTTTGAGAAAAAACCAAAGAGTATTTATAAAAGGGTTACTGAGAAAGCTATATTAGTCACCAATAGTCTTCTTAGCGAACTCCAGAACACCCTTACCATCCATACGGCCATACATACGCATGTCAATAGCCTCAACAGGAATGCCAGGGCACTGCTCCTTAACCTTACCAACAGAAAAAC
>CALZDE010000079.1 GCA_945637225.1 uncultured Selenomonadaceae bacterium | reverse complement strand
AATGGGGAGCTTATCAGTAAGCAGGAGGAAAGAGACAGAGAGAATAGAATTAGACAGGGAATTATGGATTCTATGCTGGAAGAATATGCAGATGGCCTGGCGAATAAATGGCTTAAAGCTGTGAAAGCTGGGGAGTTTAGATTGCAAAGGAAGGAGCGGTATTTTCAGAAAGATATATTAGGTGAAATAGCCTATGCGATAAATAATTTACCAACAAAATATGAATGTCTGCCTATTTTTGCCAACAGAACCACTGGAAACCCTCATGAATTTGATATTGAGGATGAAAATGGGCGCTTGCTGCTTAATGTGCTGGCATGGTTGGAAGGAGTGCAGTCTCCAACAAATGTAGAGGAGAAAAATTCTATTTTATATAAGTATAAAATTTTACGGGACGATATTAATAATTTCGTTACTGCCTATGGTTTATTAGCTTATATTGATGATAAAGAAATAGCATATTGGCGTATGGCGGCAGATAATAATTCTGTGCTTAATATTCCTTTAAAAGAGCTAGTGAAATGTGATAAAATCGAGGCATACTACGGCAATAAAGCCTATATAGTTGAAAATTCAGGTGTGTTTTCTATGCTTTATGATGTAATACAGAATAATGAATGTAAAAAGACATTGATATGTATTCATGGACAACCTAAAACCAGTTCATGGGTTCTATTGGATAAGCTTCATGCTAGCGGTACAGTGTTTTATTATTCAGGTGACTATGATCCAGAAGGCCTGCTCATAGCACAGCAAATCAAAAATCGCTATCCCGATACAATTATGTGGCATTATTCCATAGAGGAATATCAGAAGACAAATAACAGTTTGACTAATCAGCAGCTAACGAAGTTGTCTGGCATTAAAGAAGATTCATTAATAGCTGTCGCTGATATCATCGGTGAAAATAAAACAGCCTTTTATCAGGAAAGTATTTTTGATGCTTTATTAGCAGATTTAATTGAATGATTTGGAGCTATAGTGGGCACTGTCAGTGAAGATTGACATGGAGAAGATGAAGGTATATTATTAGATACAAAAGCAACTTGCTTATCAAGATAGGCAGGGTGCTTTTTACATTTGCAAAAGTTTTCTCATATCCTCCGGCATATCTGCATATACGGAAATAGTTTCGCCATTAAGAGGATTTTCTACTATTAAGTGATAGGCGTGGAGTGCCTGCCTGTGGATAAGTTCATTATTTCCGCCATAGAGGTCGTCTCCTATGATTGGATGTCCTAGAGAAGATAAATGCACTCTTATCTGATGGGTTCTGCCTGTTTTTAAGTTTAATTCAACTAGGGAATGTCCGTTGGAATACCTTAACGTGCGGTAACAGGTGACAGCTTCCTGCCCGCTTCCATCTTTGGGACAGATACGCTGAATTATGCTTTCGGGATGGCGGTCAATAGGAAGGTCAATAATGCCTTCAGTTTTTGGAAGTTTTCCCGGAATAATAGCTAAATAGCTTCGGTGAAAGAATTTTTTTGTGGATAAGGAAAATTCTTTTTCTTCCGGTGACATATTGCCATTTCCTGCTGCTCTCTGCCCGGCGATAATCATATTTTGTGTTAATTTATGCTGTAATTGAGGAAGTTTAGCAATCAGGATAAGACCTGTGGTATTTCTGTCTAGGCGGTGTACAGGATGAAAGTCTAAATGCTGATTGGTTTCCTTGTAATAGTAGAGAATTGCATTTCCTAAAGTGCCTGTATAATCTCCGGCAGTAGGATGAACAAGCATACCGGCAGGCTTATTGACAATCATGAGATATTCATCCTCATAGCGTATGTCAAGCGGATGATATATGGGCTGAATGGGACTTTTTTCAGGGAGAACAATGAGAATTTTATCTTCTGGGGAAACTGTTGCCATGGTAGGGCGCACCTTTTCTCCATTAATGCTTACTTCACCATTCCATTTTATGCGTCGCCACAGTCCCATAGAAATTCCGCAATAGCTCCGGCAGTAATTTTTTAAGGGCATAACAGGCAAATTATTTTGAACAATATATTTTAAATCCATAATATATCCTTTGCTTTATTTACATGTAATCTTATTTAATTAACTAAAAATTTATCACAAAAAAATATTTTTGTCCATAGTGTATTAAAAAAATATGCTTTATTTTCTTGATTTAGTATGTTATAATACAATAGAAAACTTTTCTTTAGGATTAATATATAGGGGATAACTCGGTATTATGGAGGTTTAATAGATGGTAGGAGAGCTTTTACGCAAAGAGCGTGAGAAACAGAATTTAAGTATAGCTGACGTAGAAAAGGAAACAAGTATCAGCCAGAAATATTTGGTTGCATTGGAAAAGGGTGAATATGAATCACTGCCTGGTGATGTTTATACCAAGGGATTTATCCGCAATTATTCCAAGTTTCTTGGTATTAATGGTGATGAGCTTCTTGCTCAGTTTGCCAGTGAGCGTGGCTTAAGTGTTCCTCAGCAGAATGCAGAGCCGGTTAAGGCAGAGGAGAAGCATGAGGTTAATAAAACTGAATCCATCGGCATGAAGGTAAAGCCAGGAATGGGATCTACCAAGGAGTCTTCTAAGGCATTTTCTTCAGGTGATGATTTCAAGAGCATGAATGAAAGCAGTTTTAATGCAAAAAATATCATCATGGGTTTGGCTGGCGTGGTTGTTGTTTTCCTTGCATCAATTTATGTGATTTTCAGTGAAGATACCACAGCACCGGCAGAGGCTCCTAAGCAGGAAGCTGTTCAGGAGGTTCAGAAGAAGGAAGAAACTAAGCCAGCATCTGCACCAGTAGCTACAGAGGTAAAGGTGAAGGTAAAGCTTTTGGATAAATGCTGGATGCAGGTTGTAGTAGATGGCAAGATTGCTTATGAGGGTACTGCAGATGGCGGTTTGGAAATGAATTGGACCGGTAAGGATAAAATCGTTATTAATGCAGGTAATGCAGGTGCGGTAGACCTTTATTGGAACGATAAGAGTGTTGGCCTGATGGGGAAAATCGGTGAAGTAGTAGACCGTACTCTCACCAAGGATAGTGATGGCGGCAAGGCTCCAGCCAGCACACCACAGCCACAGCAGACCAGTAACGCAAAAGCAAGCTATACTCAGGAAGCCCCTGCTCCACGTTATGAGGAACCTGCTCCTGCTCCAGCACCACAGCCAGAGCCGGCAGCTCCAGCAGTACAGCCTGCACCAGCTGAGGCAGTTGCACCAGCGGCAGCACCACAGGCTAATGGCGTAGAGATTCCTAAGGCACAGTGAGAATATTTAAGACGTACTTAATTTAAGGGTTATATATATGGATTTTATTACTGTCAGCAAAGATGATATGGCAAAAAGAGGCTGGTCACAGCTGGACTTTATTTTTGTGTCAGGAGATGCCTATGTGGATCATCCCGGCTTTGGTCCTGCCATTCTTTGTCGTCTGCTGGAAAAGCATGGTTATAAGGTAGGAATTATTCCTCAGCCTGATTGGCGTAGTACGAAAGATTTTGCCCGACTTGGAAAACCACGGTTGGGCTTTCTTGTTTCCAGCGGTAATCTTGATTCTCAGCTGAGCCGTTATACTGCGGCTAAGAGGATACGTCATCAGGATTCCTATTCACCGGGCGGAAAGTCAGGCTATCGTCCTGAGAGGGCTGTTATTGTTTACTGTCAGAGACTCAGGGAAGTTTTTGGTGAGGAAGTACCAATTATTATTGGCGGTATTGAAGCCAGCCTTAGAAGATTTACTCACTATGATTACTGGTCAGACAGAGTACGTCCATCTATTTTGGCGGATAGCTGTGCCGACCTTTTGGTATACGGCATGGGTGAACATCAGATTATAGAAATTGCCCATGAGCTTCATCAGGGAGTAGAAATAGGAAATATTCAAGATATTGCAGGTACCTGTTACAAGGTGCCGAATTTTGATTATATTTGGGATTACATCAAAATTCCGTCTTATGACGAAGCAAGAGCGGATAAGGCTGTTTTTGCGGAAGCCTTTAAAATAGAATATTTGGAGCAGGATGCTTTTCGTGGCAAGGTGTTAGCACAGCAGAATGGCGATTGGTGCATAGTGCAAAATCCTCCAGCTAAGCCTTTATCCACAGAGGAAATGGACGAGATTTATGAGCTTCCTTATGCACGTACCTGGCACCCTATGTATGACAAGGATGGCGGTGTTCCTGCTATTGAGGAGGTTCAGTTCAGTATTACCGCTCAGAGAGGCTGTTTTGGCGGTTGTAATTTTTGTGCGATTATTTCTCATCAGGGCAGAATTATTCAGAAGCGAAGTCAGGAGTCTATGTTAAGGGAAGCAGAGCTTTTTACGAAACAGCCGGGCTTTAAGGGATATATTCATGACGTAGGCGGAGCAACAGCCAATTTTTACCGTACCTCCTGTGACAGTCAGCTTAGTCGTGGTACCTGCCGTGGCAAGCAGTGTTTATCTCCTGAGGTATGCCGTAATCTTGTAGCAGACCACAGCGAATATATTGAGCTTTTGCGGAAGCTGAGAGCAATTCCTGGGGTGAAAAAGGTTTTTATCCGTTCAGGTGTACGTTTTGATTATCTTCTTTTGGATAAGGAGCATGGGGCGGAGTTTTTGGAAGAATTATGTGAGCACCATGTCAGCGGTCAGCTGAGAATTGCACCAGAGCATATTTCTGATAGAGTTACCCGTTTGATGGGAAAATCTGGCCGTCATACCTATCTGAAATTCGTCAATAAGTTTACAAAGGTAAATAACCGTTTAAATAAAAAGCAGTTCTTAGTTCCTTATTTTATGTCCAGCCATCCGGGGGCTACATTAGAGGATGCTATTGAATTAGCAGAATTTATTCACGAGCATAATTATCATCCAGAGCAGGTACAGGATTTTATTCCTACACCGGGCACACTTTCTACCTGCATGTGGTATAGCGGTATAAATCCAATTACTAAGGAAAAGGTTTATACTGCCAAAACTCAGGAAGAAAAAGCAATGCAGAGAGCATTAATGCAGTATTGGGTTCCTGCTAATTATCAGCTGGTAAAGAAGGCTTTATTAAAGGCTGGAAGAAATGATTTAATCGGCTTTGATAAGAAATGCCTGCTTCGTCCAGAAAGAAAAAATACAGCAAATAATAAGGCAGTAAATAATAAGGAAGTAAATAATAAAAATACTGCTAATAATAAAAGGAATATGCATAAAAATAACACTAAATCAAATAATTCAAATAACAACAGAAGGAGGGGAAGATAATGCGTTGTCCATATTGCCGTCAGGCTGATAGCAGAGTAATTGATTCAAGGTCTATTGAGGATGACCGCGGTATTAAGCGCAGGCGTGAATGCAGTAATTGCGGGCGCAGGTTTACTACTTATGAAATGGTAGAACAGCTTCCTCTCATGGTAGTAAAGCACAACGGTACGAAGCAGGTTTTTGAGCGTAATAAGCTTTTGAATGGTCTTATCCGTTCCTGTGAAAAGCGTGGTATTTCTTTGGAAAGTATTATGACATTGGCGCAGGAAATAGAAAAGAATATTCGGCGTGAATATGATTTAGAGGTGCCATCAAGTGCTATTGGTGAAATGGCATTGAATGGGCTAAAAGATTTTGATCAGGTAGCTTATATCCGCTTTGCTTCGGTTTATAGAAAATTTAGTGATATAAACGGCTTTAAGTCAGAATTAGAAATACTCAATAAGTAAGTTTTTAGAAAATAAAGGGGGCGGGGCTTTGTCCTGGGAAATAAAAAAATATTTAAAACAGCAGTTAGCAGGTGAAAAAGGTTATTATATTTATCCAGCAGGCACTCGTACCCGTTTTGCCCTTGCATATCCCAATTCCTATTTTGTTGGCATGTCCAATCTGGGTATGCATATTATTTATAGACTGTTGAATGAAAGAAATGATACTGCCTGTGAGCGTTTCTTTTTGCCGGAAAAGAAAATGCAGGAGAATTATGAAAAAACACATACTCCGCTATTGAGTATAGAAACACAGACAGGTCTGATGGATTTTGATATCATTGGCTTTGCAGTTTCCTTTGAGATGGATTATTTCAATATTTTACGTCTTTTGGAAATGGGCAAGGTGAAGCTTTTAGCCAAAGAGCGTACAGAGCGTGATCCTCTTGTGATTGCTGGCGGTCCTTGTGCTACCTTTAATCCAGAGCCATTAGCGGATTTTTTTGATGCTTTTATTATCGGTGAGGGTGAGGCCGTTATGCCAGCCTTCATGGATGTTTACAAGGAGTCGAGGGAAGCAGGAGAAAGCCGTCAGGAATTATTGGAAAAGCTGAGTAAAATTCCCGGTGTCTATGTGCCTGATGTGAGTGTCAAGGCTTCTAGGCAGTGGCTGAAAAATCTTGATGAATTTCCTGGTGAAACGGTTATTGAAACAGAGGATACGGAATTTAGGCTTCATCTTGTAGAGGTTGCTCGTGGTTGTGGCCGTCATTGCCGTTTCTGTATGGCAGGATATTGTTTTAGAAAACCACGTAACAGAAGTCTTGAAGCTATTGAAAAAATGATTGTCAAGGCGAAGGAAAGAGGCCGTCGTGTTGGTCTGATGGGGGCGGCAGTTTCTGATTATCCCGAAATAGATACTCTTTGCAGGAATATTTTAGGTGATGGCCTTAGTATGTCGGTGGCTTCCTTTAGAGCAGATTCCGTTACTCTTGAATTAATGCATTCTCTGGCGGCCAGCGGTTTAAAGACGATAACCATGGCACCGGAAGCGGGCAGTACCCGTATGAGGCAGATTATTAACAAGGGTATTGAGGATGAACATCTTTTTAATGCTATGGATTTAGCGATAAAGGCTGGTATCCGTAATTTCCGTCTCTATATCATGATTGGGCTTCCTTACGAGGAGGGTGATGATATAAAGGCAATTGTGGACATGGCAAACCGCTTGAAGGATTTTATGGAGGAAAAGGGAGCTATGGGCCGTTTGACCCTTAGTATTAATCCTTTTATACCAAAGCCTTTTACGCCTTTTCAATGGCTGGAAATGGCTCCACTGAAATATATTCAGAAGTCACTGAAGGATATTACCAGTGCTTTGAAGAAGCGTCACAACATAGAGGTAATTGCAGAATCCCCGAAGGAAGCCTATGTGCAGGGCGTTTTGGCACGTGGTGACAGGGATTTGGGCAAGGTGCTTCTTAATGCTCATGAAAATGGCGGTGCCAAGGCCTTTAAGCAGGCGATGAAAATGAATAAGCTTTCTATGGAGGATTACCTTCGTCAGAGGGATTTAACGGAGGAACTTCCATGGGATATGATAGATATGGGCTTTACCAAGGATTACTTGATGAAGGAATTGGATAATGCTCAAAAGCTGAAACACACTTTAAAATGTTTTGAAAATTGCAAGAGATGCGGTGTTTGTAAATAGAAGGGTTGATTTTACATGAGTTTTAGTTTAAAATATGGTGGTAAAGGAAATCTGTGGATAGGACAGTTTTCTGTTTTTCCAGAGGATTTATTCATACATGGTGTCAGCACAAGACATGGCGGTTTCAGCAAAGGTGACTTTGATTCATTAAATCTCGGTATGCATGTCAATGATGGTGTGCTTGAGGTTTGGGAAAACCGTTCTGCTTTTTGTGAAGCCCTAGAGGTGGAGCCTAGCGATTTAGTTACCTGTGAGCAGGTTCATGGCGATAATGTGGTGAAGGTGACTCGTGAGGATGCTGGTAAGGGTGCCTGCAATTATGAGACTGCTATCAAGGAGACAGATGCACTTATTACCAATGAGAGAAATCTGCCATTGATGTTATTCTTTGCAGACTGTACGCCTATCATGATTGCTGACCCAGTAAAAAAGGTCATCGGTGTGGCTCATGGCGGCTGGAAGGGCACTGTCAGCTATATTGCAATTAAGACTGTAGGTGCTATGATTAGAGAGTACGGCTGTAAGCCAGAGGATATGGTGGCTTCGGTTGGCCCTGCTATTGGTCCATGCTGTTATGAGGTTGGTGATGAGGTCGCAGAGCAGTTCCGCAAGAGCTTTCCAGAAATGGAGAAGGAAATACTCGCACCATCTCCAGAGCACAAGGGTAAATTTCAGCTTAATCTGTGGCGTTGCAATGAATTACAGCTTCAGAGCGTTGGCCTGAAAAAAGAAAATATAGATTCTGCAGAGGTATGTACCGCCTGCAATAATAAGCAGTTCTTCTCCTATCGGGCAGATAAGGGAAAAACTGGGCGTATTGGTGCATTGTTGTGCTTGCGTTAATATGGTAAAATAAATATATCCTTGTTTCGATAAAAAGAAACGGCGGGAGGTAATTGGTTGATGATAAAGGAAAATTTGGCGGCAGTCCAAAAGAATATTGTTAATGCTTGTGAGAGACGTTCCTCTGATATAAAGGGAGATGTGCTTCTTGTAGCTGTTACAAAAAATCATGATATACATGCCATGCGTGAAGCTATTGATTATGAGGCACAGCCTGTTACTGATATTGGTGAAAACCGCATTCAGGAGGCAAAGGGCAAGTCTGAAACGCTGGACAGGGATGTAGTGTGGCATCTTATCGGTCACTTGCAGACCAACAAGGCAAAGCAGGCAGTAAAGCTGTTTGATTTAATTCATTCTGTGGACAGCCTTCATCTAGCAGAAGCCTTAAACAATGCCGCGGCTGGTATTGATAAGGTGCAGAATGTGCTTGTACAGGTAAATCTTGCCAAAGAGGACTCCAAGTCAGGCGTTTATGAGGAGGAATTGGAGGAACT
>CALZDE010000078.1 GCA_945637225.1 uncultured Selenomonadaceae bacterium | reverse complement strand
TTTTGCCTCGGCTTTCTAGCAAGAATATATACCATGATACATGCTCCCCAACCATATATTGGAGATAATTCTAAATATAATAATCCTCTTTTAGTGGAATAATCTAGTATTCCATAATTGATATAATTCTTAGCCATAAATAGTATATCTTCATAAAGACAACCTAAGAAACTAAAAATGACAAAGATTAAAAACATTTTCTTAAAAGATAAACCTTCTGCGAAGGGTGTTCTATCTTTTAAAAGATATTCTTTTATTTTCTTCATACTACTAACTCCTTTTATATTAAATTATTTCTTTCATATATATTGATATCATATTTAGTATATATATCAACTTTTCCTTTTTTAGTAAACTTTATGAAACATAAATCTTCAATTACGATATCTTTATCTTTTTCTAGATTGAATGTTATTTTTTTACATTCTTTTATTTTCTTTACACAAAAAATACACTTCCATGATAGCAGTGTATTTTTCATCATTATGTATTTATCTTAGGTGTAGATATTCAACTATTTTCATAATTGAGGGCGTTATAAAATTGAATGATTTAATAGCAATTTTTATCTAATTATTTATCCTTATTCACCCTTGTACGGCGAGGCTTCTTTCTGCTGTTTCTCCTGTAATCCCAATACGCCATTTCTAATTTTTCCATAATTGTATCTGCGTCTGTTTCAGATAATTCCTTGCCCGCAAATATGGAAGATAATTCTTCTGCTAAGAAATATGCATCCTTTGTTCCAGTGGTTCCATACATACGTTCCGCTCTTGTTTCAAAAGCATTCTTTTCACTAAATAAATATTCAGGATCACAATTGAAAAGTTCTGCTAATTTCTCTAAAATACCACTGCGTCTTGGATATGATTTTCCTGCTTCATAGGATAGACAGGTCTGATACGTGACACCGATATAATCTGCCACCTGGGATTGGGTCATTTGGTGCTCTAAGCGAAGCTTTTTCAGTTTTTCTCCAAATTCCATAAAAATACCACCTTAGCTATATTATTACAATTTTTTATTATCTATATACATACATAGTACCATAAAATATCGGTTTTGTCAAACATATTTAATAAAAAAATGGGCACCCTTAAAGAATGCCCATTGAAAGTGCTATAAAATTTTCGGTTAATAAATTAGCCGATGATTACCAGAGCATCGCCAGCCTTAACAGCCTGACCTGGGTTAGCATTAATAGCCTTTACAGTACCAGAAGCAGTTGCAGGAATCTCGTTCTGCATCTTCATAGCCTCTAAGATGATAACAACATCGCCAGCGTTTACAGCCTGACCAACGCTAACCTTAGCTGCAATTACCTTACCTGGCATTGGAGCGGTTACTGCGGTCTCGCCTGCGCCTGCTGCTACAGCTGGAGCTGCAGGTGCTGCTGGAGCAGCTGCTGGTGCAGGAGCTGCTGCTGGAGCTGGAGCTGCCTTTGGTGCTGCCTTAGGAGCTGCTGCAGCGCCTGCTGCCTTTACTTCCTCAACCTCTACTTCATAAGCGGTACCATTAACCTTAATGTTAAACTTTTTCATTTAGAATTTCCTCCATTTATAAAAAACTCATATTGAGGCTATCAAGGGAGCATAGGGAGCTGCTCCCCTGATACCATAATCACTTAATTACAGAATAGAACGACGACCGGATAAGGTCCAGTTATCTGAACGCTTAATCTTTACAGCAACTACGCCGTTGGTCATCTGCTGCAGGGCTGCGGTAATAGCAGCTACTACTTCTGGGGATACGTTTTCTGCCTTAATTTCCATTTAACCGCACCTCTTCATCACATTATAATGGAATGTTGCCATGCTTACGAGCAGGACCCTGCTCACGCTTGCTAGCCAGTGCATTCAGGGCAGTAATGATACGAGGACGAGTCTCGGAAGGCTCAATAATCATATCAGCATAGCCACGCTCTGCAGCCTTGTATGGGGTAGCAAACTCATCAACATAAGCCTGAGTATTCTTTGCCTTCTGCTCTGGCTCATCACGCTTAAAGATGATGTTAGCAGCACCAGCAGGACCCATAACTGCAATCTCGGAAGTAGGCCAAGCCATAACCTGATCTGCACCTAACTCACGGCAGCACATAGCAATGTAGGAACCGCCATATGCCTTACGGGTAATAACGGTAACCTTTGGAACAGTAGCCTCAGAGTAAGCATACAGCATCTTAGCACCATGACGAATGATACCGCCATGCTCCTGACCAACGCCAGGCAGGAAGCCAGGAACGTCAACCAGATTTACCAGAGGCACATTGAAGGCATCGCACATACGGATGAAACGAGCAGACTTATCAGATGCATCAATATCCAGGCAGCCGCCCATTACGTTTGGCTGGTTAGCGATAATACCTACTGCACGGCCATCGAAACGAGCGAAGCAGGTGATGATGTTCTTAGCAAAATGCTCATGAACCTCATAGAACTCGCCATTATCTACCAGAGCAGTAATAACGTCCTTCATGTCATAAGGAGCATTTGGATTATCAGGAATTACAGTGTTCAGACTCTCATCCTGACGGTCTGGATCGTCACCAGTCTCCACCATAGGAGTTTCTTCCATGTTGTTAGAAGGCAGGAAGCTTAACAGATAACGAATCTGCTCTAAGCAGTTCTTCTCATCAGAAGCCATGAAGTGAGCAACACCGGACTTGGAGTTGTGGGTATAAGCACCACCGAGAGCCTCAGCAGTTACTTCCTCATAGGTTACGGACTTAATAACTGCAGGGCCAGTGATGAACATCTGGCTGGTCTTGTCAACCATGTAAATGAAGTCAGTGATAGCTGGGGAATATACAGCACCGCCTGCGCATGGTCCCATGATTACAGAAATCTGAGGAACAACGCCGGAAGCAGCAGTATTACGATAGAAGATACCAGCATAACCGGACAGAGCATCTACAGCTTCCTGAATACGAGCACCGCCGGAATCGTTAATGCCAACGATAGGAGCACCCATCTTCATTGCCAGGTCCTGAACTTTCCAAATCTTCTTAGCGTGCATCTCACCTAAGGAACCACCCTCTACAGTGAAGTCCTGAGCGAAAGCATATACTAAACGGCCATCAACAGTACCATAACCAGTAACAACGCCCTCAGCTGGCAGATCCTTCTTCTCCTGACCGAAGTTGGTGCAGCGATGCTTTACGAATGCATCTAACTCAACAAAGGAACCTTCATCAAATAAAAGCTCAATACGCTCACGAGCGGTCATCTTACCCTTCTGATGCTGCTTAGCAATACGTGCCTCGCCGCCACCCAGCTCAATGTGAGCCTTCTTTTTTCTCATGAGTTCAATTTTTTCCTGAACAGTAGCCATTTCTTTCCTCCTAGAAAATTAACGATCTTCGTGCTGGCAGAGCTCTAAGAGTACGCCACCGGTGGACTTTGGATGAACGAAAGCGATATCTGCACCGCCTGCACCCTTACGAGGAGCCTTGTCGATCATCTGAATGCCCTTTTCCTGCAGGTCTGCAATAGCTGAAACGATATCATCTACACGGATAGCCATGTGCTGAATACCGCCACGGCCGCCATTCTTCTCGATGAACTTGGAGATTGGGCTATCCTCGGAGGTGCCAACCAGAAGTTCTACCTCAGAATGGTTTGGGGTTGGATGGAAAGTAGTAGTAACTTTCTGCTCTGCTACAGTTTCCTCACCAGTGCATGGGAGACCAACTGCAGTCCAGAAATCCTTACCTGCCTGAAGATCCTTGCAAGCAATACCGATATGGTCAATACCTAAAACCTTGAATGCCATTTTTGCATTACCTCCTAAAATAAATCACGTTATTTTAACATCTTTTTCATGACACTAGCCACTACGGTGTAAGGGTCAGTCTCATGATTTTTAATTTGCTCTACATATTTATCCAAATCACCAGTTGCTACCAGATTCTTGGTAATGTGCTTGCCAATGCTGGTATTGAGTACATCCAGAATTTCGTTTCTTGTACGCTTTGTGCGTCTTTCAGCTAAAACTCCGTTTGCCTCAATGTGCTTAAAGTGATTTGTAACATTTTCGATAGTTTCTTTGATACCTTCGCCCTGATTAGCAATTACCTTCTGAATTGGAGGTCTCCAATCCATCATCATGCCATTGAGGTCAAGCATCATGTTCATTTCCCTAACGAGCTTATCAGCGCCTTCATGGTCTGCCTTGTTTATGGTAAACACATCGCCGATTTCCAGAATACCAGCCTTGATAGCCTGAATATCATCGCCCATGCCAGGAATCAGTACAACCATTGTAGTATCAGCGGCCTTTACGATATCTACCTCAGACTGTCCAACACCAACGGTCTCAACAAAAATAACGTCCTTGCCAAAGGCATCCATAGCCTTTACAGCATCAGCAGTCTTATGTGATAATCCACCAAGGCTGCCACGAGTACCCATACTTCTAATAAATACCCCATCATCCAATGTCAGGCTGTTCATACGAATACGATCGCCCAAAATTGCACCACCGGTAAAGGGACTGGTAGGATCAATTGCGATAATACCTACTGTCTTGCCCTGTGCTCGGTAGGCCTTAGCCAGCTTGTCAGTCAATGTACTCTTGCCGGCACCTGGAGGGCCAGTAATACCTAATACAAAGGCATGACCTGTGTGGGGATAAAGCTTCGCCATGATCTCTGACGCATTATCATACTCATTTTCAATGGCAGTAATAGCACGAGAAAGCGCTAAGACATTACCTTTGAGCAGTTCTTCTACAATATCCATTGCCATCTAAACACCACCTTTACGGGTAGTAAAAACCACTTAACTTAATAAGCAGGAATTAACGGATGCACCCCACATGATGCATCCGCTAACCGCTTTAATTTAACCGAAATCTTTTAAATTATTTTACGTTCTCGTTGATGAACTTAACGATGTCGGAAGTATCAGTACCAGGAGTGAATACTTCTGCAATACCAGCTTCCTTCAGTGCAGGAATGTCACTGTCAGGAATAACGCCGCCACCGATGATCAGAACATCCTCCTGACCCTGTGCACGAACCAGGTTTACAACCTTAGGGAAGAGATGTGGATGTGCACCGGAAAGAATGCTCATAGCAATAACATTAACATCCTCCTGCAGAGCTGCCTTTGCAATCTGCTCTGGAGTCTGACGGAGACCTGTATAAATAACCTCGAAACCAGCATCACGCAGAGCGTGAGCAACAACCTTTGCACCACGGTCATGACCATCAAGGCCTGGCTTTGCAACTAATACTCTGATTGGCTTATCCATGTTCAAATTACCTCCAACTTCAATTACAGACTAACGTGAGCTTCATACTCGCCGAATACCTGACGCATTACACCGCAGATTTCACCCAGGGTAGCATAGGTACGAACAGCATTCAGAATATGAGGCATTAAGTTCTCGTTCTCATCTTCGCAAGCTGCCTTCAGATCAGCCAGTGCCTTCTCAACTGCAGCATTGTCACGCTGTGCCTTCATAGCATGGAGACGCTCACACTGTGCAACACCAACAGAAGCATCAATCTTTAAGAGGCCCTTAGGTGGCTCTTCTTCCATCTGGAACTTGTTAACACCAACGATAACTCTAGCACCGGACTCAACATCCTTCTGCCATGCATAAGCAGAATCATGAATTTCCTTCTGGATATAGCCCTTCTCGATAGCTGCAACAGCACCGCCGATTTCATCAATCTTGTTGATGTACTCCCAAGCTTCCTTCTCAATGCGATCGGTCATAGCCTCTACATAGTAGGAACCTGCCAGTGGGTCGATAACATCAGCTAAGCCGGACTCATAAGCAACGATCTGCTGGGTACGGAGAGCGATGGTAACAGACTCAGTAGTAGGCAGAGCCAGAGCCTCATCACGGGAGTTGGTGTGCAGGGACTGAGTACCGCCCATTACAGCAGCAGCAGTCTGGAGAGCAACACGAACGATATTGTTGTTGTACTGCTGAGCAGTCAGCATGGAGCCAGCGGTCTGAGTATGAACGCGGAGCATCATGGACTTTGGCTTCTCAGCATGGAAACGCTCCTTCATAACCTTTGCCCATACACGACGGGAAGCACGGAACTTTGCAACTTCCTCAAGTACGTTGTTGTGAGCATTCCAGAAGAAGGACAGACGGCCAGCGAAATCATCGATCTTCAGGCCAGCCTTGATAGCAGCCTCGCAGTATGCAATACCATCAGCGATAGTGAATGCAATTTCCTGGGAAGCGGTGGAACCAGCCTCACGAATGTGGTAACCGGAAATGGAAATGGTATTCCACTTTGGTACATTCTGAGAGCAATATTCAAAAATATTAGTAATCAGACGCATGGATGGACGTGGTGGGAAAATGTAAGTACCACGAGCTGCATACTCCTTCAGGATATCATTCTGAATGGTACCCTTCAGCTCGCTTGCAGGAACACCCTGCTTCTCAGCAACTGCAATGTACATAGCCAGCAGTACGGAAGCTGGAGCGTTGATAGTCATAGAAGTAGAAACCTTACCAAGATCAATCTGGTCGAAAAGAGTTTCCATATCAGCCAGAGAGTCAATAGCAACGCCTACCTTACCAACTTCACCCTCAGAAATTGGATCATCGGAGTCATAACCAATCTGAGTTGGCAGGTCGAAAGCGCAGGACAAGCCAGTTGCACCGGATGCAATCAGCTGACGATAACGTGCATTGGACTCCTTAGCAGTGGAGAAACCAGCATACATACGCATGGTCCAGAAACGGCCACGATACATGGTTGGCTGTACACCACGAGTGAAAGGATACATACCAGGATAGCCAATCTGCTCTACATACTCATCTACACCCTTTACATCAAGAGGAGTATACAGACGCTGCTCTGGCAGGTTGCCACGCTCTGGGAAACGTGCTACAGTCTTCTCTACGCTGGCATTGTACTTTTCGAGTCCAGCCTGAATCTTTTCATTGCTCATAATTATTATTTTCCCCCTATATTTTTACTTTTGGGTTTATTTACCTAAAATCATCACCAAATAAACTTTTTAACGATACACAACCGTCAAAATTACTCAGTAACCTTCATGGTACCGGTCTTAATGAAACGGTCATGCCAGGAAAGAGCCTCGCTCATGATATGTGGTGTCTGAGCGCCCTTGGTTGCTGCCAAAGCTCTTTCATAGTAGTCACGCAGAGCATCCTTGTAATCAGGATGTACACAGTTTTCGATAATCTCAACTGCTCTCTGACGAGGAGACTTGCCACGGAGGTCAGCCAGACCCTGCTCAGTAACGATAATATCAACATCATGAGCACCGTGGTCAACATGGGAAACCATAGGTACGATTGAGGAAATAGCACCGCCCTTAGCAGTGGACACAGTGAAGAATACGCACAGGTAAGCGTTACGAGCGAAGTCGCCGGAACCGCCAATGCCGTTCATCATCTTGGAGCCCATGATATGGGTGGAGTTTACATTACCGTAGATATCGCACTCAATAGCAGTGTTCATAGCGATAACGCCTAAACGACGAGCTACCTCAGGGCTATTGGAGATTTCCTGAGGACGAAGCATGATGTGCTTTCTGTACTCATCTATGTTATCATAGAAAAGCTACAGGACTTCTGTATAATGTGAAAGTGAATTAAAATAATAAAATTCCAACTTACAAGCGTCAATAAGATCAAACATGCCATCCTGAATAACCTCAGTGTATACAGAGAGATTCTTCAGGTCGGAATCTACGAAACCACTGATTACAGCATTTGCTACAGCACCAACGCCAGACTGCAGAGGCAGCAGATTCTTTGGCATACGGCCTTCAGCAACTTCCTTCTTCAGCAGTTCAAGGAAATTCTGAGACATCTTGCGAGAGTTCTCATCGATTTCACCCAGTTGACGAACACCATCCTTAATGTCGCAAGGAACGATGAACTTAATCTTGTCTGGATTACATGGAATGTAAGGAGTACCAATGCGGTCATTCGCCTTAATTACAGGGATTGGCAGACGATTTGGTGGATCCAATGGTACATAGATATCATGCATGCCCTCCAGCTCAAGAGGCTGGGTTACGTTTACTTCTACAATGACAACATCTGCAGTCTGAACATAGGATGCAGAGTTACCCAAAGAAGTAGTAGGGATGATATTTCCCTCTTCGGTGATAGCACAAGCCTCTACGATAGCAACATCAATCTTGCCACCAAGATAGCCACAACGAGCCAGCTGAGCAGACTCGGACAGATGAAGATCGGTGTAATTCATCTTACCACTATTGATAGCGTTTCTCATATCCTTATTAGTCTGATAAGGCATACGATAAGCGATACCATTAGCACGAGCTAAAGCACCATCTTCCTCATCACCGGTGGATGCACCAGTCCAGAGATTAATCTGGAAAGGCTCCTTCTCCATGCGCTTTGCAAGAGCTGTAGGTACAGCCTTTGGATAACCAGATGGGGTGAAGCCACTGGTACCAACATTCATGCCTGGCTTAATAAAAGCAGCTGCTTCTTCAGCAGTGCAGATTTTAGCTTGCAGTTCTTTGCAACGCACGCGATCGAGAATATCAATCATTGAAAAAATCCTCCCCTCAGCCCCTTACGGGACTGTAACATCTTGAAAAGTGTTGCCACAGTATTCTCCCGATACTGTGAACACAACAAAACAATTTTAAAGTTACTTATATCATACCACTTTGACCCGTTTGAGTCAAGTTAGTTTTGCAATTTTTATAAATTGTATGAAAATTTATGAAAATAATTATTATCCCGTCTTTTCACGATAAAAAAATTATAGAATAAGGTACCCGCCACTTATAGAAGTGGGGGACATCTCTTAGTCGTT
>CALZDE010000077.1 GCA_945637225.1 uncultured Selenomonadaceae bacterium | reverse complement strand
TTAAAATTTATGATGAAAATATATTACCAAATCAAAAAAAATTATTATCTGCAAATTTTGAGAATAAAAAAAACCGCATGACATTCATCAGACGGTCATAAATCTCATATTACTGAGCCCTTCTGGTTACTTCTACCTCTACATAGTCAATTGGACCAGCAATAGGAACATTTGGCTTACGGATAGTAGTAGTTACTTCAGCTACATTAGCAAAACGCTTCAAAAGCTTATCACCAATGTATACGCCCAAAGCCTCTAAAAGCATAAAACGCTTGTCAGTGATAGCCCGCTTGATTACATCATATACAGCAGCGGTGTCAACGGTAGCATTTGGGTTGTCCTGCTCAGCAGCGGTATCATCCTTAGTCACCAGTTCTACATCAAAATAGAACTTCTGACCCTGCTCACGCTCATACTCATATATACCAATAAAACCGTAGAACATTACATTACTGATTCTAATCTTTGCCATTTTAACAGTCATCTCCTTAATTTTCACTTTCTATATGTATGTATTCTACGTAAAATTTTAATTTCCTGCAAAAAAATTAAATATTTTTTTCTAATATTTCTGCTATATCCTTTAACCCCCAAGGCTGTTCCTTCAAGCGTTCAATGGCAGGGCGAAGCTGGTGAACTGTCGCAAAAATTAAGACATCTGTCTCTTTCACTGCCAAATTTACCGTACCAGCTGAAACCGCTGCGTCAGCTCCCTGAGAAAGCATAGTCTGCTTTAAGATATTTGCCGCACGAGTGTCTACCCCTGTCAGCTTAATGACCTTAAAAAGCATTTTTTCCGCCATAATTTCCGCCCCTCGGCCAGTAGTGCCAATAGCCTTCAGTTCCTTATCCGCTTCCTGCCTTGTCCCCACAGACATTTCAGAAAAATTCCCCGACCATACCAAACGCTTTTTTTCCATCTTTTTCCCTCCGTTAAATTATTCCACTTGCTAAAATTTTCTATTTAGTGTATCATATATCTTAAATCAACAATAACTATTCTATCCTATAAGAAAGGATTATGCAATATGGGAGATTTATTTATTTTGGTACTCGTCGGCATGATGGTACTCTACACCTTTTTGGACGATATATTTACATCCTAAAATAACAGACACCCTGCATACTAAAAAGCTAGCCATGAAATTACCACAGCTAGCTTATTTTATTGCACTTTAAATTATCTTACTTAACCAGCTCGTCATATGCCGCATTAGCACGCTTTACAAACAAGTCGCGGATAGCCTGATTCTCGCCCATGCCATGAACATAAGGAGTTACCTTGAAGCCTTCCTTTTCAAGAATGGACTTGAAGGAATCATCCTCATCGCCTGCCATATCGTTATTAGCGTGGTCACCAGCTACCATCATCATTGGCATAAGAGTAATGTTCTTAATGCCCTTTGCCTTCAGCTGAGGAATTACATCCTCAATACCTGGCCAGCCCTCTACGGAGAAAATCAGAGCGGTACCGATATCCATCTTATTGAGACGGTCCTGCATTACGCTGTAATATGCATTTGCTGGATGTGGAGTGCCATGAGCCATGATAAGAACTGCATCCTGCTTGCCCAGCTTAGGGAACTGAGTAGACAGTGCCTTCATAGCCTCGTCAACATCATCAGCCTGTTCCTCCTGACCCATCCAGTACATGAGGGATGTGCCGAAGGTAGCCTTCTTGAAGTTATCTCTAAAACCTCTGAAAACCTCCAGCTTATAGGAATATTCCATGCCAGGAATAATATCCAGAGAGGTCATAGCTACGCGGGTATAGCCTTCCTTTTTCAGCTGTTCCAAAGCTTCCTCTGGAGTAGGATAGGTAATGCCCTCATTTGCCTTGATACGGTCAATAATAATATGAGAGGTAAAAGCAGTAACCACCTTTACGCCAGGATGAGCTGCCTCAATCTGCTTAACAGTAGCTTCAATGGTAGCCTGACGAGTCTCCTTGAAGGTAGTGCCGAAGCTCATAACAAGAATGGCGTCCTTGTTCTCTGCATTAGCCATAGCCGCATTCTCATTAGTCATTACACCAATCTGAGACGCGTTAAGGAGAGCAGGAGTAGCGGTCTTTACCTCAGAGCTTAATTCATAAGCCGCCTCGGAAACTGCTGGCTGTACACCAACAAACGCACCAATAGCTAAGGTTGCTGCTAAATACTTCTTCAGATTTTTCATGAAAATTTCCTTCTTTCTAAAAAAATATATATCAACTCACGCATTTTCTCTATATATTTATATCGTGATATTGATTAACCGGAAATTCTCATACATTTCATTCACATTTAAATTATAGCATAATCAGCAAAGAAAATCAATACAAAACTATTGAAATTAATTAATTAATTCACTTACCTTTCTGCCAATCTTCCCTGCCAGTATCTTAATGTATCCTTGGAGAAATTCTCCGCTGAATCCATGGATGCTTTTTGAATAACAAGGGCTTCTGCTTCCTTGGCAGTCGCTCCCTGCATGGTGTAATCCTCTGTGAAGGTTCCCATGACGCAATTATTTACTATGTCATAGGCTCTCAGCATGACAGTTGCCTTGGCAGAATAGCCATTGCCAGCAGGATTTTCCATCAGTGAAGTAATACGCACCTCACCTATTACAGCCATAGTGACAAGCCATTCATTATCCTTCACCGGCTTCATCATAGAAAATTCATAATTAGGAAAATCCATATATCGGGTGACGGAAATCCTTTCAGCAGTTTCATTGGCAAACTCTGTCACAAAGCCTAATTCCTCAAAGCCCTTGTTAAAGGCAGTCATTACTACCTCGTCCATAATTTCCGGCTCTGATGTTCCCTTGCTCCTTATCATAAGTGCCGCAGTAAGGTCTTCATTTTCCAACTGTCTCTCAGAAACATATTCCCTAAGGTCGTTTTTTAACTGGTGAACATCCACGCTGACATTCATAATCACCTGCAAAATACCATTCATTTCCCTTGAGCTGATATTTTCGCTATATGATACATACTTATGATAATCCAGCATGATTTTTGAAAAGGTACTCCCAGCACTGTTATCCGGTCTTGTCAAATGAGAAAGCACCTTAAAGACTGCCCTTTTTTCAGCGTTATCAATAGCCTCAGTGTATTTTCCTGCCGTCGCCCTGCCATCAATTTTCACTTGTACTATACCGTCAGAAACAGACGCTTCTGCCCGTTCTCCTGTATAGATCATCATAGCCATGCCTAAAAGCACAGTGAAAAAAAGCATTATCAGCTTTCTCATAAAATCACCCACTACTCACTACATACTGAATGCTATCACAGGAGAACCGTTTCCTCTTACATCTGCCTCAACAAATGGAAGTCCCCTTGCCTGCAATCTTTCGATAAATGCCATAGCAAATTCACCTGCTGTACCATATCCGTTAGCTACGATACGAAGATTATATACACCAGCAGGGGTAAAGCCTGCCCTCACAATTCTGCAATTCATATTCTGCAAGACATCCTTGATGATATTGCTCTGATTAACCCTGTCATAAATGCCATAAAGCTCAATATTAGTGTTTAATCTGGTGACCCCGCCCCTGTGCTCTAACTGCATTACCTTCAAGGCTGATTTAGTAAGCTCCTCTGCTGAAGCCATGCCTGCCTTTTGACGCGCCCTGATTAACGCTTCGGAATAGGTTTTGCCTGCCCCCTGAAAATACTCAGAATAGGAATTGGTATAGTTATTATTTAAGCCAGCAAAGATATAATACGCCTGTACCTCTGCTACGTAACCGCCCCTGACCTTATTTACAGATAAATCCTTGATACGTCCTGCAAGAATTGAATTAGCCTCTGTCCTATTCTCAATGGCAATTCTACGAAGCTCCGCCAAAGTAGGATTTGGCATTCTTATCATGTAATCCTCTACTGCATTATTAGTAGTAGTCACGACATTCATATTCCCCATATAATATTTCATAGCAGAGGTAGCTTCCTCATCTCTGACATTTCTGCCATCAAGTCCTACATTAATTACTGCTACATCAGCTACTCGTCTGCTGTCGCTAATCTCATCAGCCAGAGACATCGCCTTTTGCACATCGCCCTTGTACTTTAATTCAATATTGGTATCATTGGCATCTACGTCCATTTTTATAACATAGACATCACCATAATTAGTCTCGCTGATAATATTCTTAATCTGCACATAGCCCTTAGAATCAACGCTGATACGGTCACTAATAATCGTCCCCATATTAGAGACGGTATTGCTCTGCACATACACACCGATTTTTTCTTCGACAAAGGTTCTTAAAGCCTCCTGCCTAGCTTCAAATCTCGCCTTTTCCACGTTGCCGTTTACAATTGGAGCCATGCCCTCAACTATTTCCGCTGAACATACAGACACACTTCCCAGCATAATAAGCCCTATCACTGCCATGATTTTTTTCTTAAAAATTTCTTTCATGCCATCGCCCCCAACTACCTTTCAGCATAGCCTAATTCCCACGCTACTCCCATCAAAAGCCTGCTGTACATATCCTTCGTGTTAAAATCTATACTGCCATCATCAATTAAATTCTGTGAATATCCTCTCGTAAGTTCCTTAAACTCTCCGCCCCTATTGTGTTTTGCCAGCCATACCTTATAAGCAACTATATTATTTGCATAGGTATAATTAGCACCACTTATATCAAGCTCTATCTTATGAGCAGGCTGAGAAATGCCAACATCTACACTGCCATTTGGACTGTCGAGTGAAAGACTGTACATTGTATCGACTACGTTATTAGCAAAGGCATTATCCATGTTTACAGGCGGATAAACTATCTTTTTCGTTTTCTGCTGAAGTCCTGCCGTATAATTATAAGCTGTCAAGAATTTAATTTCCTTTTCATCCTGTCCCTGAAAGGTCTGCTGTGCCTTTGGAGAACTCATTTTTACATTTGTTACCTGATAAGTATCCATATTGAAAAGTGCATTTGGGTCTTTTAAATTTTTCATCGCACTAGAAAAATTAATCTGTTTTTCAATAGCCTCTTTAGATAGGCTAATAAACTTACTTGCCTTTTCTGCTTCTAAAATTGGAGTTTTGCGGGTAACAAGCGACCTTCTTCCGTTCTCACTCTTTTGAGTACGACCAATAACCGCAGAATTTACAATAGGCACCATACCTAACATCCTAAAGCTGACACCGCCACGCTCGTAATCCTCCTCTGGTATACAGAAAATAAGTGAAATACCGCTGACAATATTGGAATTATAGTAAGTGGAAGTTGTCGAAGAATAGCTGGTATCTCGTGCTGAATTAACCATCACCGCTGGGATAAGATAAATATCACTGTCTAAAGCAAGCTCATTCATGTAGTGACCGCCTGCACTTACTTCATTTATCAGCTGAAAAGGAAGTTTTCCCTCATTCTGCATGGATAATAACTTACTGTTGATGGCACGCCAAAGCACCGCCCTGTCACTGTCACTTAAATAAATATTATTAAAGCCCATATTATAGGTGTAAAGCTCATTCGCCATCCGTACCACAGGCTTTACAGAAGCAAATACCAGATTTGGCAAAAAGCACACACACATTAATATCATGTAGAAAAACAGCTTCATCAGCACTTACCCCCTTGGCACATTTTTAATAGCGTCCTTGATTTTCCCCTTATCTACTCTCACATCATAAGTCTGCTTAATAGCCTGATTCAGTAAATTTACACTGCGACCTGAAGCATTAGCAAATCTTGATTTTACACTGTCGTACCAAAGAGCTGTAACTATACACTCACCAATAGCACGTCCATAATCCCTGCTCAAAAGTCTTTTTGCCACCAAAAGCCCTGCCGCCGAATTAGCCCTGCCTAAAGCTTCTTCCTGTGTTGCCTTGTAATAACAGAACTTTCTTATAAGGTCATCGTTAGGGTCAAAACGCTTTGTAACCGCTACAAACTGGTCCAAATTTATTAAACTGGTGTCAATGGTAGTTATCTTCATTCTTGCCGTTCTCTGTACCATTTCATCACTGCTGTCAGAACTTGAATTAACTAAAGCTACCTGCTCAGAGTGTACCTTCACACCATATTTATCTAAAAGCACTCCGCCAACTACAGCCGCCCTATCACTGTAATATGCCGCCGCATAATAATTATCTACCATATCATAGTAAGTATCCCACATACTATTGCGGTCTGTTCCCAAAGCACTGCTCAATATACCGCCTAACAAATCCCCCAAAAAACCGCTTGCTTCTGCCTTAGCTGGTTCCGTTACATGAAATGACATCATTGTAAATATTGCAACTAGAATTATACCAATTCTTTTCTTCCCTTCCATAAGTCCCACTCCTCAAATATATCTATCTTCCCTTTTATTACGCTCATCCTTCCCTATAATATAATGATAATACTCCGCCAAAACTATGTCAATAAATTTACCTCTTTTTTAATCTAATTCTCATGTAGTAGTACAAAAGACACAAAAACGGCCCCAATCCGAAGACTGAGACCGCATAATTCTAATTTAATTTTAAGCAATACCAGTTACCATGTAGAACAGTACGCACAGGAATGGTACCAGGAACTTCATGCCCATGAGAATTGCAATATCCATGTAGGATTCCTTATGGCTAAGACCACAGATAGCCAGCATAGTTACCAGCGCACCGCAATGAGGTACAGGGTCGATACCAACGGAAGAAATAGCGATAATTCTATGCAGAACTTCCAGAGGAATATCTGCTGCGGTTGCCATAGCTGCCCACTGCTCACCAAGCATGGAAAGAGCGATAGTCATACCACCGGAAGCAGAACCAGTAATACCGCACATTACGTTGGTGGTGAGAACTGCAGAAAACAGAGGGCCACCGCCAATATCAAGATTTAAAAGAGCGTCCTTAACAACGCTGAAACCTGCCAGGCTTACTACAACACAGCCGAATGCATAACCGGAAGCTACGTTTAATGCCGCAGTACAGGAAGAAAGTGCGGAATTATTAATGGTATTCATAATACCGTCCTGCAATCTGAGACGGCGACGGGCAATCCAGCCAGCTACGATGGAGCTTAAAATCAGGGAAACAGTAATAGACCAAACTGCAGATACCTTGCTTACCTTAGCAGCCAAAAGACTCAGCTTCAATGGCAGGAAGGTAGAAAGAGACTCAGGGTCCCAATGAAAGGCCCAATCCCAGCCAAATGGATTAGAAAGGAATACGTTGATACCGATTACCATGATAAGAGGAATACTGGAAATTTTCCAGTCAGGATTTGGTAATTTATGACGACGCTGACCAAACTCAACGTGACGGCCATAACCCTCACCAGCAGCCTTCAGCTTCTTAGCACGATAGGAAACCCAGCCCCAGCCCATGAGCAGGAAAATTGCGGAAGCAAAAATACCAATACCCATACCAGACCAGGTAGAAGTACCGAAGTAGGAAGAAGGAATGATGTTCTGAATCTGAGGAGTACCAGGCATGGAAACCATTGCAAAGGAGAAAATACCCATCCACAATGCCGCTGGCAGAAGCTTCTTAGGAATATCAGCCTTCTTGAATACAACTGCACCAAAAGGATACATAACGAACGCTACTACAAACACAGACAGACCGCCATAGGTCAAGGCACCACAGCCCAAAAGTACAGCCAATACAGCCTGCTTCTCGCCTAATACACTGATAATCTTATCTGCAACAGATGCCGCCATACCGCCCTTTTCCATAAGACGGGCAAAGATAGCACCAAAGAGGAAGATTGCATAATAATTCTTTACATACTCAGCTGCTTTTGTCATATACAGCTCACTAAAAATTGGTAAAGGCGCATGCTCACTGCCTAAAGCCGCTAAAACTGCAAATAATGGTGCCACCCAAATAATAGAAGCACCCTTATATGCCGCATACATAAGTCCAATAAGGGCTACAAAAATAATAGCTGTATCCATTTCGGTTCACATCTCTCCTTCAAACATAACCATAAAACTAAACTCAACTAAACCTCTAAACCAACTATACCAAAATGATAATTACATTAAGTAATTTCATTAAAAAATACATACTTATACATAATAAACAAACATTGAACAAATGTCAAGAAGTAGTTTTACATTTTTTCATACTAATAAAAACTTATTTTTAAACCGATAAAAAGAAATTATTGTTATGTTTCTATTATGCCTTTTAGTTATCGTTATCATAAAAAAAAAGAGTTGCTTCCGGGCAGCTCCACCCGTCCGGAAGCAGTTGGTTCTACATAGCAAATACCTGGAGGGGATGCCAGAACCAGCATTAGTGAATGAAATGTATGAGCAATGCTTTCCCCATAGCGCTGATACTACAGAGAAAAACTTTTTGACAAGTAATAATCATCTGTGAACAGGTATGGAAAAGGCACAAATATGGCTATATAAAAAGTACATAAAATATAAAAATCCTGGCCTATAAGACCAGGATTGAAAGTACCAATTAAACACCAAAGTGCTACTCTAATCCCCATCCCCATCACTCGCAGGTCAAACGGTTATTGTTAAACAGGCAGTTCTCCTGGCTTCAGATCATCGCTCCTCTGCGCCTTCCCAAAGTGCTCAGCACCCCAGTGACATAACTAATGCAGATTTGCTCCCTGTTACAGTGGCGGGACCGCTCCGGCTTCTACCGGCTTCCCTATTAAGTCTTTCGACACCTGTTCCAAAAGGATATTCTTTTTACGCTTTATATAATACCACTTTGAAAATGATATGTCAATAAAAAAATAATAAATCTCTTGAATAATACGAATTACTTTTTCTTTAATTCCTTTAAATCAGCCTTATAGCCTTCAATCCCCTTCTTTAATTCATCAGCGCATTCCTTCAGCACCTTTTCCGGCAGATTTTTCTGCAAGCGCTCGTATGCTTCAA
>CALZDE010000076.1 GCA_945637225.1 uncultured Selenomonadaceae bacterium | reverse complement strand
AGAATAAGGTACCCGCCACTTATAGAAGTGGGAGACATCTCTTAGTCGTTATATGAAGATTTTTTAGAATAAATCAATCCCAATAGTCAACTTCGCCCTTGAAGGCAATATTTTTCTTATGGAATACTGGAGTAACTTCCCTGTCACGCTGTGCGATGTAATCATCAAGGGCCTTAATAGCTGTTCCGCCCAAGATAATAATGGTTGGAATGTTAATAAGTGCCATAAAGCCCATGGTAACGTCTGCAATATCCCACAGAAGTCCCATTTTTGCACCTGCACCTACAAATATAACAATACAAGCTAAAATGCGGTATACTGTCATAAATGTCTTGCTTGGCTCATGTCCTAAGATATATGCCAGACAGTTATCTACATAGAATAAGTTACCCAGCAGAGTGGTAAATGCAAACAGAATCATAGCAACAGTCAGGTAGTACACTGCCGCATCACCTAATGTCTCTGCTAATGCCGCCTGCACATAAGGTGCACCTGCAATGTCAGGATTAGTTGCTACACCAGAGGTCATGCAAACGAAAGCAGTTGCAGTACACAGAAGCATGGTATCAATGAATACGGAAAACATCTGTACTAAGCCCTGCTTTACTGGGTGGGTTACATCAGCCGCAGCTGCCGCATTTGGTGCAGAACCTACACCAGCCTCATTACTGTACAGACCACGCTTGATACCAAGCATAACGCAGGAACCAGTGAAACCACCGAAAATAGCTTCAAAATCAAATGCCTCGTTGAATATCTGAGCAAATACCTGTGGCAGCATGTCCGCATGAAGTACCACAACTATAGCAGATACTATTACATAAAGCAGTCCCATGAATGGCACGAGAACGGATGCAGTCTTAACAACACGCTTGCCACCGCCAAACAGGCACCAGCCTACCAATACTGCCAAAATAGCACCTATGACAGATGGAGTTACATCAGGATTATAGAATGAGTATGGTGAAAAAGTTGACTGCAAGTTATAAGAACAAAGCAGATTAAAGCCTACACCATAAGTTGCGATAAGTGCAACGGAGAATAACATGGATAATGGCTTACAGTGCAGAGCCTGCTCAATGTAATATGCAGGACCGCCATAACTGCCATTTTTACCACGCTTTTTGTAAATCTGAGCAAGTGTACTCTCAATAAATGCTGATGCACCGCCAAAGAATGCAGTTATCCACATCCAGAAAATAGCACCGAATCCGCCTAAGCAGATAGCAGAAGCAACACCTACGATATTACCAGTACCAACTCGTGATGCAGTAGATACCATCAGTGCCTGAAATGAAGATACGCTGTCCTTATCTGCTGGCTTCTCCATAATAACTCTTATGGTTTCCTTGATAAGACGAATCTGTATTAATCCTGTACGAATAGAAAAATAAATGCCTGTGCTTAAAAGCATGACAATCAGCAGTTTACCATACATAAAATTACTGATGTCACCAACTAAAGTTGCAAATGAATCCATAAAACCTCTCTCCTTCCTAAAAATAAAAAACTGCACGATAGCTTGTCTGCCACCATGCAGTTGATATTTAGCTTAATTCACCAAAACCTGCTGATTACCAGCTTGCCTTAGTAACGCCTGGAATAGCACCCTTGTAGCTCTGCTCACGGAAGCATACACGGCACATCTCGAACTTGCGGATGTAACCATGAGGACGGCCGCAGATCTTGCAGCGGTTATGCTGGCGAACCTTGAACTTTGGGTTCTCTTCATTCTTCTTCCACTTTTCAATCATGGATGTCTTAGCCAAGATCTATACCTCCCTTATGCGCTGAAAGGCATGCCCAGCAGCTTTAACAGCTCACGAGCTTCCTCATCAGTCTTAGCAGTAGTAACTACAACGATATTCATACCGCGCAGCTTGTCAATCTTATCATACTCGATTTCTGGGAAAATCAGCTGCTCCTTCAAGCCAGTAGCGTAGTTGCCACGACCATCGAAGGACTTGGAGCTGATACCACGGAAGTCACGTACACGTGGGAGAGCCACGTTCATGAACTTATCGAGGAACTGGTACATACGAGTGCCACGAAGGGTAACCTTTGCACCGATTGGCATGCCCTGACGGAGCTTCCAAGCAGCTAAGGACTTCTTAGCACGTGTGAGGATTGGCTTCTGGCCAGTAATCAGGGCCAGGTCTGCTACTGCAGAATCCAGAGCCTTAGGATTGCCTACGGACTCGCCAACGCTCATGTTGATGATGATCTTCTCAATCTTTGGAAGCTGCATTACGTTCTTGTAACCAAACTTCTCAGTTAATGCAGGAACTACCTCATTAACGTACTTTTCCTGTAATCTATCCACTAATGCTCCTCCTCTCTAATTATTTGGTCTGGTCGATAACTTCGTTACACTTCTTGCAGAAACGAACGAACTTGCCATTTACTTCCTTCTTACCAGTACGTGCAGCCTTGTTGCAAGCTGGGCATACCAGCATAACCTTGGAAGCGTTCAGAGGAGCTTCTTTAGTGATGATGCCACCCTGTGGGTTCATCTGGTTAGGCTTAGTGTGACGCTTAACAGTGTTAACGCCCTCAACTACAACCTTAGCCTTCTTAGGCAGAGCCTGGATAACCTTACCCTGCTTGCCCTTATCCTTGCCGGATAATACCAGGACGGTATCACCCTTCTTTACATGCAGTTTTGCAATTGCCAAAGTAGTATACCTCCTGTCTTAAAGTACTTCAGGTGCCAAAGAGATAATCTTCATGAAGTCCTTCTCACGAAGCTCTCTTGCAACTGGTCCGAAGATACGAGTGCCCTTAGGGGTCTTATCTTCCTTAATAATAACTGCTGCGTTCTCATCAAAGCGGATGTAAGAACCATCGCTACGACGCAGGCCCTTTACGCTGCGAACTACGACTGCCTTAACAACGTCGCCCTTCTTAACAACGCCACCTGGAGCTGCAGATTTAACTGCTGCTACGATTATATCACCAATGTTGGCATACTTGCGGTAAGAACCACCCATGACACGGATGCACATGAGCTGCTTCGCGCCAGTGTTGTCGCCGACATTGAGCAGAGTCTGTTGCTGAATCATTAGTCAGTAAACCTCCTTGCCGATCAATATTCAAGCTAGCCTATCGCTAGCACCTCAATTACTTAGCGCGCTCAACGATTTCCACTACTCTCCAACGCTTATCCTTGGACAGTGGGCGGGTCTCCATGATGGAAACGGTATCGCCAACATGGGCATCGTTATTCTCGTCATGGGCCTTAAACTTTACAGTCTTCTTAACGGCCTTCTTATATAATTCATGCTGCTCAAGATCCTGAATAGCAACTACAACGGTCTTGTCCATCTTGTCGCTAACTACCTTACCGATCTTAACCTTGCGTTCATTTCTCTCGCTCATTAGGGAGCCTCCTTCCTTAACCTTTTATTCCTAATACGTCAACCACTGCAATGCCTAGAATTACTTCTGGTTCTGAACAGTCTTAATGCGGGCAATAGTCTTCTTAACTTCCTTGATACGCATTGGGTTGTCGAGCTGACCGGTAGCCAGCTGGAATCTCAGGTTGAATAACTCCTCTTTGAGCGAAGCAAGTTTCTGGTTAAGTTCTTCAGCACTCAGATTACGAATCTCATTAACCTTCATTTACTTCACCGCCCTCTGCCTGATTTTCAGTCTCTTCACGAGTTACAAACTTAGTCTTGATTGGGAGCTTATGACCAGCCAGACGCATAGCTTCAGCAGCTACATCACGTGCAACACCATCCATCTCGAACAGTACACGACCTGGCTTAACTACTGCTACCCAGTACTCAGGTGAGCCCTTACCGGAACCCATACGAGTCTCTGCAGGCTTTGCGGTTACAGGCTTATCAGGGAATACCTTAATCCAAACCTGACCACCACGCTTAATGTAACGGGTCATAGCGATACGGGCAGCCTCGATCTGACGGTTGGTCAGCCAAGCTGGCTCTAAAGCTACAAGACCATATTCACCGTGGGATACACGGTTGCCGCGCTGAGCTTTACCCTTCATGCGGCCACGGAACTGCTTGCGGTATTTAACTCTCTTTGGTAATAACATTAAGCTTCGCTCCCTTCAACAGCTGCAGCCTGCTTTCTTGCAGGAAGAACCTCGCCCTTGAAGATCCATACCTTTACGCCAATACGGCCGTAAGTGGTATGAGCCTCTGCAGTACCATAGTCAATATCGGCTCTGAGGGTGTGAAGTGGAATAGAACCTTCACGATAGGATTCGCTACGAGCGATTTCAGCACCGCCCAGACGACCGCTAACCATAACCTTAATACCCTTTGCGCCAGTACGCATAGTGCGGCCTACGCACTGCTTCATAGCACGACGGAAAGCGATACGACGCTCTAACTGGTCAGCGATATTGCGAGCAACGAGAATAGCATCCATATCAGGACTCTTAATCTCGGCAATGTTGATGTCTACCTTTGCGGCAGTAAACTGCTTCAGAGCTGCCTTAATCTTCTCGATTTCGGAACCCTGACGACCGATTACCATACCTGGCTTTGCGGTGTGGATGGTAACCTTCAGGCTCTTCTTAGAGCGCTCAGTTTCTACCTTGGAAACGCTGGACTGCTTTAAGCTGTCCAACAGATACTCACGGATCTTTATATCTTCATGCAGGTTAGCTGCGTATTCTTTATCAGCATACCACTTAGCATCCCAAGTCTTTACGATACCAAGGCGTATACCATGTGGATTTACTTTCTGACCCAAGACTTTTTACCTCCTTCTTATCTTTCTTCAACTGCTACGGTGATGTGGCTAGTGCGCTTCAAAATCTTGAACGCCTGTCCACGAGATCTAGGATGGATACGCTTCATGGTAGGTCCCTGATCTACGAAGCAGGTGGATACGTAGAGGTTGTCTACATTCATGTCAAAGTTGTTCTCTGCGTTTGCTACTGCAGACTTGAGAACCTTCTCTATAATCTCAGCACCAACTTTTGGTGTGAACTTCAAAATTGCAAATGCGTCAGCTACGCTCTTGCCACGGATAATATCCATAACTACACGAGCCTTGCGAGGTGCAATGCGAACGTTTTTAGCAATTGCTTTGGCTTCCACTGAGGAATCCTCCTTTCAATTCAACTTATCTAAGACCGGTCTTTCTCTCTTCACCGGCATGACCCTTGAAGGTACGGGTAGGAGCGAACTCGCCCAGCTTGTGACCAACCATATCCTCAGTAACATATACTGGAACATGCTTGCGACCATCATGTACAGCGATGGTGTGGCCAACGAAGTCAGGCAGAATAGTAGAGCTTCTGCTCCAGGTCTTAATAACCTTCTTGTCGTTCTTCTCATTCAGGGCATCAATTTTCTTAGTTAAGCTTTCATGAACGTAAGGTCCCTTTTTAACTGATCTTGACAATTTATTTCCTCCTTCCGGTACTTATATTACTTGGTACGACCCTTAACAATTAACTTGTCAGAAGCCTTCTTACGGCGGGTCTTAGCACCCATAGCACACTTACCCCACTTTGTAACAGGGTTCTTGCGGCCAACTGGGGAACGGCCCTCACCACCACCATGTGGATGGTCATTAGGGTTCATAGCAACGCCGCGGTTCTCTGGGCGGATACCCAGCCAACGATTACGGCCTGCCTTACCAATAGTAATGTTCTCATGCTCCAGGTTACCAACTATGCCTACAGTTGCACGGCAGTTGATATGTACCTTACGCATTTCACCGGATGGCATACGGAGAGTTGCATAGTCACCGTCTTTTGCCATGAGCTGTGCAGATGCACCAGCGGAACGAACCAGCTGTGCGCCCTTGCCAATCTTCAGCTCTACGTTGTGTACCTCAGTACCAACTGGAATATTTCTTAATGGAAGTGCATTGCCTGGCTTAATATCTGCGTTAGGACCGGACTCAACCATGTCGCCAACCTTTAAGCCGTTTGGTGCAATGATGTAACGCTTCTCGCCATCTACATAGTTTAATAATGCGATGCGAGCGCTGCGGTTTGGATCATACTCAATAGTAGCTACCTTTGCAGGAATGCCGTCCTTGGTACGCTTGAAATCAATGATACGGTACAGGCGCTTATGACCGCCGCCCTGATGACGAACAGTCAGCTTACCCTGCTGGTTACGGCCACCGTTCTTCTTGATGCGCTCTACCAGGGACTTCTCAGGCTTGTCTGTAGTGATTTCATCGAAAGATGCTACAGTCATAGTTCTTCTGCCTGCAGAATATGGTTTAAAACTCTTAACTGCCACTTAATTAACCTCCTTATCCCTATTCTTAAGCCTCGAAGAACTCAATAGTGTTGCCTTCGGCCAGCTTAACAATTGCCTTCTTGTAATCGGAGCGCTTGCCTACGAAACGGCCCATGCGCTTCTTCTTGCCCTCTACATTAACGGTATTTACGTTTACAACCTTAACGTTGAAGATAGTGCTTACTGCCTTGGCAATCTCGATCTTGTTAGCAGCCTTAGCTACCTCAAAAACGTACTTGCCCTCAGCCATGAGTGCAGTGCTCTTCTCAGTAATCAGAGGACGGATGATGATGTCGCGTGCTTCCATTATGCATATACCTCCTCAATACGAGCAATTGCATCCTTGGTGATGAACAGCTTATCAGCGTTCAGGATGTCGAATACGTTCAGGCCAGTAGTATTAATAGCCTTTACGCCAGGAATGTTACGGGAAGACTTCTCAACATTCTCTGCATAATCTGCAGTAATGATGAGGGACTTCTTTTCAGCATTGAATGCATTCAGGAACTTAACAGCGTCCTTAGTCTTAGGAGCCTCGAAATTCATGGAATCGAGAACTACGAACTGGCCAGCTGCTACCTTATCAGAAAGAGCAACCTTGATTGCCAGACGACGCTGCTTGCGAGGCATGCTGAAAGAATAGGAACGTGGGGTAGGTCCGAATACGGTACCACCGCCAACCCAGATTGGGGAACGAGTGGATCCGCTTCTTGCACGGCCGGTGCCCTTCTGCTTCCAAGGCTTACGACCGCCACCGCGTACCATACCACGAGTCTTAGTGGCATGAGTGCCAAGACGCTGGGATGCCAGCTGCATAACTACAGCCTGATGCAGGAGACCTGCATTCATCTCTACGCCGAAAATGCTATCATTTAATTCGATTTCGCTAACCTGAGTGTTAGCCATGTCAAAAACTGCTACCTTTGGCATTATTGCTTAATCCTCCTTCCGAATTAGTCTTTAGCCTTAACGGTGTTCTTTACGATAACCAGACCCTTCTTAGGACCTGGAACTGCGCCCTTAATGAGGAGCAGGTTACGGTCAGCATCTACACGAACAACGGTCAGACGCTGTACGGTAACACGGTTGCCACCCATCTGACCAGGTAACTTCTTACCCTTCAGAACGCGACCACCATGACCACTGATCATAGCACCAGTGGAACCAGGCTCACGATGAGACTTGGAACCATGACCCATAGGACCACGAGCGAAGTGATGACGCTTAATGCCACCAGCAAAGCCCTTACCCTTGGAGGTACCAGTTACATCAACTAATTCTCCGGCGGTAAACACATCAACGCTAACTTCCTTGCCAACTTCGTACTCGGATGCCTCAGTCAGACGGAACTCACGAATATATCTTACAGGAGCTACGCCAGCCTTTGCAAATACACCCTTCATAGGCTTGTTAACGTTCTTTTCCTTAATGGTGCCGAAACCCAGCTGAACTGCGTTGTAGCCGTCATTCTCAACAGTACGGTTACCAACAACAACATTACCGCTGGTCTCGATAACAGTTACAGGAACGACCTGACCTTCATCGGTGAAGATCTGGGTCATACCCAGCTTTCTACCTAAAATTGCTTTAGCCATCATTCCACCTCCAATTACATCTTCAGCTCGATATCTACACCAGCTGGGAGCTCAAGGCGAGTCAGTGCATCTACAGTCTTTGGGGAAGGCTCCAGAATGTCAATGAGACGCTTGTGAGTTCTCATCTCGAACTGCTCTCTTGAATCCTTGTTTATATGTGGAGAGCGTAAGATGGTGTAAATCTGCTTCTCGGTTGGGAGTGGAATAGGGCCAGATACCATAGCACCGGTCTTCTTTGCAGTCTCAACAATCTTAACTGCACTCTGGTCCAGTGCCTTATGATCGTATGCCTTTAAACGGATTCTGATCTTCTGCTGCTTAGACAATTTAATTTCCTCCTTGTTGTCAGGGCTCCAGGCCCGAACATTTCTCCGTAACAGTTCCCTCGCTCTATGGCGAGCCATCTGCCACGTCATCGCATTGGGGGGTATATTAGCCTTATTATAAGGGCGGTTTTGAGGCCGCCCTTACTTTAAGGAAATAAACTTTTTATACTAGAGTAATGAATTACTCAGCAATATCGGTTACACGACCAGCGCCAACGGTATGGCCACCCTCGCGGATAGCGAAACGCAGGCCCTTCTCGATAGCGATTGGGGTGATCAGCTCAACGCTCATCTCAACGTTATCGCCAGGCATAACCATCTCAGTACCCTCTGGCAGATTTACAACGCCAGTAACGTCAGTGGTACGGAAGTAGAACTGTGGACGATAGTTGTTGAAGAATGGGGTATGACGGCCGCCCTCTTCCTTGGTCAGTACATAAACCTGACCCTTGAACTTGGTGTGTGGGTTAATGGACTTTGGCTTAGCCAAAACCTGACCACGCTGAATGTTCTTACGGTCGATACCACGGAGCAGAGCACCGATGTTATCACCAGCCATTGCACTTGGCAGCAGCTTACGGAACATCTCGATACCGGTAACAACGGTGGACTTGGTCTCCTCAGCGATACCAACGATTTCTACGGTATCGTTCAGGTTCAGCTCGCCACGCTCTACACGGCCGGTAGCAACAGTACCACGACCGGTAATGGTGAATACGT
>CALZDE010000075.1 GCA_945637225.1 uncultured Selenomonadaceae bacterium | reverse complement strand
CAATCGTTTCTTGTGCGGCCGAAAGCTGCAAATCTTTTTCAGAAATTATCTGCTGTGCAGCCTGTCTTAATTTCTGTATTTCTTTCTGGTGCTTTTCGTAAATGCCATCGGCTTTCCGCCTGCTATTATTTTTTCCTCTGCCAACGCCCTCATTTTTGGACTTGTACCGGGAATTTTACTTGCATGGATTGCTGAAACCGTAGGTGTTACCATCAGCTTCATCCTTTTGAGATTTCTCTTCCGTGATGCGGCTGAGGATGTTATTGCCAAGCACACCTCATTGCAGAAAATCGACGAATTAAGCGGTCAGCAGGGCTTCAAGGTAATGCTCATCGCAAGGCTTGTACCATATCTGCCATCAGGTCTTCTGAATGCGTTAGGTGCCATCAGCAAAATGAGCCTTCAGGCCTTTGTGCTTTCCGCTCTCATCGGCAAGCTTCCATCAACAGCAGTAGAAGCCATTATCGGACATGATGCCATGACAGCCAGTGAAAATCCACACCGTCTCATATTCACTATCATTATTGCCATAGCTATGGTCGGCGGTTTCTTCTATTATGAAAAGCGCAAACAGAAAAATAATTAAAAGGTAGTTAATTATGGAAAAAGAACAAGTATCAATGAATATAATCGCCCGTATCCGCACAGATTTTCCTACAAAATTTGGCATTCCACGCCAAAGCGGACTGGTTGAAGGCTTAAAAAGCAGAATTGTCTTTGAACCGCCTTACAGAAATCCCGACGCCCTGAGAGGTATGGACGGCTTTTCTCACCTTTGGCTGATATGGCAGTTTTCCGAAGCAGTACGAAATAAATGGTCGCCAACAGTACGGCCACCAATTTTAGGCGGTAATACCAGAGTAGGTGTCTTTGCGACACGTTCCCCATTCCGCCCCAACGCCATAGGTCTTTCCTCAGTTAAGATAGAAGGAATCGATCTCCATACGCCTGAAGGACCTGTTATCATTGTCAGTGGTGCCGATATGATGGATAAAACTCCTATTTTGGATATAAAACCATATTTAGCCTACGTTGACAGCCACCCTGAGGCCCTCGGCGGTTTTACGACTCAGGGCTGGAACAGGGAATTAAATGTAAATTTCCCACCACATCTTTTAGAAACGGTGCCAGAAAAATTACAGGCAGGGTTAATCAAAGTCTTAGCTACCGATCCACGCCCCACCTATCAGGACGACCCGGAAAGAATTTACGGTATGCCTTTTGGTGACATGGAAATAAAATTCAAGGTAGCAGATAAGACTCTAACCGTTGTAGCCGTAGAAATTTAATTTTCCAGCTCCTGTAATTCTTCCTGACTATAAAGTCCTGCACTCCATAGAGCACGCATATCCACTATACCTGCATCCAAAAGTTCCTTGATGGCTTCGATTTTCCCCTTATGCTGATAAAAGTCTGCCATCTCCTTGCTGTTACCTAGATTATCAATGAGACCATGTCCCTTTAATCTTGATATAATAGCCCCCTCAGAGCGTTCATGATTTTCAGCAATCGCCTTTATTGCCACACCATCCTTGTATTCCTGCACCAGCTGATTATCTTCTTCCTCACTCCATTTTAAGCCACGCTTTCTGTTGGCCTTATTTGTATTTTTAACTGTCTCTTTTTTACCTGAGGCAGTTTTTTTATTTTCTCCAGCTATAAATTTAGCTATTTCAGCTAAAAATATTTCACCGTATTGTTCAAGCTTCCTTTTGCCTACACCATCTACCGCCAAAAATTCCTCATCGTTACGGGGTATACGGCTACTCATATCCTTCAGTGTCTTATCACTGAAAATCATATATGGCGGAACCTTCTTCTCCTGCGCTAAAGAAAATCTCAATTCCCTCAGCCTGTTAAACAATTCCTCAGCAGTATTAGTCTTTGGGCAGGACTCAGAAAAAACTTCCTCATAGGACTGTGGCGGTTCATCATCCAACAGTTCATTATCAAAGCAGGGAACAATTCCGCTTATTGATTCATCTTCCATATCAGGCGGTGGAACATCATCGTAGGCATATTCCATTGAGTCAATTTCATTTCCGTTGCCCCACTGCTGATTATCAGAAAATAAATTATTAGGACTTTCCCATGGAAGAGCATTATTCTTTTTACGTCGTGGCTTCTCCTTTGGCTGTTCTGTAACACTTTGATTATTCTTCTGCTTTTCCATATGAAGCTTAATGAAATTTGGCTTGCCTAAAACTGGTGTATCATCACTGCAACTGCCACAGTTATTACATTTTTTAGAAGCCTTTTCACCAAAATAATCAAGAATATAATGACGCAGGCATTTCTTAGTCTTGCAATAATCAATCATAGCAAAGAGCCTGTCCTTGTCGTTTGACTTTAATTTTGGAATATCCTTTTCATCTATGCCAATATATTCCTTTTTCTCCAAGAAAAATTTCTGCAAAATAACATCCTGACCGGAATACAGCAGAATACACTCAGAATCAAGGCCATCTCTGCCGGCACGGCCTGCTTCCTGATAATAATTCTCCATGCAGGAAGGCATATTATAATGAATGACATATCTTACATTTGATTTATCTATGCCCATGCCAAAAGCGTTAGTTGCTACCATGATAGGCTTGCGGTCAAAAACAAAATCCTCCTGATTAGCCTTTCTGGCCTCATTATCCATACCGGCATGATACATGGTAACAGGAAGATAACGGCTTTCCAGCAGTTTACACAGCTTTTCTACCGCCTTTCTTGTTGAGCAGTAAATAATTCCGCTGTCCTCCATGTGAGCGGCTATGTAGCTTAAAATATACTGATCCTTACCGCTTCCGCCCTTAGATTCTACCCAGTAGCTGAGATTTTCTCTGTCAAAACCAGTTGTAAGCTCCATCGGCTCATTTAGTTCCAATAATTTCCGAATATCCTTTTTTACATTTTTGGTAGCCGTAGCAGTAAAAGCACTGACAATCGGTCTTTTAGCAAGCTTATTGACAAACTCAGTCACCTTCAGATAGCTGGGGCGGAAATCCTGTCCCCACTGAGAGATACAATGCGCTTCATCTACTGTTACCATAGAAATATCAGCTATCATGGCAAATTCAAGAAATCTGCTTGTTTCCAGACGCTCCGGTGCAATATAAATAACCTTGAATGCCCCCTGCTTTGCCAAACGAAAGGCTGTTGCTATCTGACTTTCCGTCAGGGAAGAATTTATATACGCCGCCCTTACGCCAGCCTCTGCCAATGCCTTTACCTGGTCCTGCATAAGAGAAATAAGCGGTGAAACGACAATTGTAATACCTGGCAAAAGAAGTGCTGGCACCTGATAGCAAATAGACTTTCCTGCTCCCGTAGGCATAACCGCTAAAATATCCTTGCCATCTAAAATAGCATCAATAATTTCCTGCTGTCCCTTGCGGAAAGAGCTGTAACCAAAAAACTGCTGTAAAATTTCCTGTGGACTCAATTAAAAATCACCTATCTCGAAATTTCCAGAATACAATAAAAAGCGGTAGGCAGAGCGTTCCCTACCTACCGCCGAAAAGACAAAATATTAATTATTCAAACTCAATAGTTGCTGGTGGCTTGCTGGTGCAATCGTACATAACGCGGTTTACACCCTTTACCTCGTTGACAATGCGGTTAGTTACCTTATGGAGAACCTCCCAAGGCAGCTGAGCACTTTCAGCAGTCATGAAATCGCTGGTCATAACGGCACGAAGCGCAATAGCATAATCATAGGTACGGCCATCACCCATAACACCAACAGAGCGCATATTTGTAAGAGCTGCAAAATACTGGCCTAAGTTCTTGTCAGCACCAGCCTTAGCTACTTCCTCACGGTAAATTGCATCAGCATCCTGAACAATCTTTACCTTCTCCTCAGTAACCTCGCCAATGATACGAATACCAAGACCTGGACCTGGGAATGGCTGACGGCTTACCAGATACTCTGGAATACCAAGCTCACGGCCTGCCTTGCGAACCTCATCCTTAAACAGTAAGCGCAGAGGTTCTACAATCTCCTTAAAGTCTACATAATCAGGAAGACCGCCAACATTGTGATGAGACTTAATAACAGCAGACTTGCCAAGACCACTCTCAATAACGTCAGGATAAATAGTACCCTGAACTAAGAAATCAACCTTGCCAATCTTCTTAGCTTCTTCCTCGAATACGCGGATAAATTCCTCACCGATAATCTTACGCTTCTTCTCTGGCTCAGTAACACCAGCTAATTTAGCATAGAAACGGTCCTTTGCATTAACGCGGATGAAGTTTACATCGTAACGACCCTCTGGGCCGAATACAGCCTCAACCTCATCGCCCTCATTCTTGCGGAGCAGACCATGGTCAACAAATACGCAGGTCAGCTGTTTGCCTACAGCCTTAGAAAGAAGAACTGCTGCAACGGAGGAATCAACACCGCCGGAAAGAGCGCACAATACCTTGCCATCGCCAATCTTTTCCTTCAGCTGTGCAATAGTAGTAGCTACGAAGGAATCCATCTTCCAGTCGCCAGCACACTGACATACCTTGTAAACGAAGTTACTCAGCATAGCAGTACCCTCAACGGTGTGCATAACCTCAGGATGGAACTGAACAGCATAGAGATTTTCAGCCTCATTTTCCATAGCTGCCACAGGGCAAACCGGAGTAGAAGCAGAAACATCAAAACCAGCAGGTGCTTCAGCAATATAATCAGTGTGACTCATCCAGCAGATAGTCTTAGCTGATACACCCTCAAAAAGCTTAGAAGCAGGCTTATCAATAGTTACCTCTGTCTTGCCATACTCACTGACAGGAGCAGTTGCTACCTTGCCACCTAAGAGGTGAGCCATAAGCTGAGAACCATAGCAGATACCCAGAACAGGTACACCAAGCTTAAATACTTCAGTGCTGATAGATGCAGCATCATCAGTATATACGCTGTTAGGGCCACCAGTGAAGATAATGCCCTTAGGATTCATTTCCTTAATCTTTTCAATACTCAGGGTATTAGGGTGAACCTCGCAATAAACATTGCACTCACGGACACGACGGGCAATCAGCTGATTATACTGGCCGCCAAAATCCAAAACAAGTATCATTTCATTTTTCAAAAGAGTATCCTCCTAAAAAAGTAATTAACAACTGCCAATAAGTTAATTATAACACATAAAATAACAGATATGCAATTACTTTATTCATATTCTTCGTCACAATTCCAATCAGCTGTAATATCTTCCGTCACATTTTGAGAAATATCATAGCCGAACCCCTTCATATAGAGATACTGCATTATTTTTCGCGGGTCAGTGCCAGCCTTGAATTTATGGCTCGCTAATTTCATAGCTGATTTATATTCATGCTCATGAATATCATCGGGAATACATTCATCTATCATATCACGCTGAAATCCCTGCTGAAGAAGCTTCACACAAATCTGCTTCACACTGCAGTTATTCATTTCATACATGTTTTCAAACCGTCTCTGACAGCAGGCTTCCTCGTTGATATAATGCTTTTCCTCCAGCCATTCAATTACCTCTTCAATTTCTTCCTGTTCATACTTAGCCCGGCGAAGCTTCTGAATAAGTTTTCCCTTGCTCTGGTCACTGCGTGATAACAGGTCTACTGCTTTGGCCTTACAAGACATCTTAGGCTTTGTTTTCTTTTCCATTCTTAGTCGTCAGAATCCTTTTTCTTCTTACTGCCACCATTTAATCTGTCCATAACGCCTTCATCCTTCATAGCCTCAGCCAATTTAGCCTCCAGCTCTGCCAAGAGATTTGGGTCATTGCGGAGCAGTTCCTTAACGGTATCCTTGCCCTGGCCCAAGCGGTTGCCATTGTAGGAATACCATGAACCGCTCTTGTTGATAATCTCCAAATCAGCGGCAATATCAATGAGACTGCTTACACGGGATACACCCTCACCATACATAATATCAAATTCACACTGACGGAAAGGAGGGGCCACCTTGTTCTTTACTACCTTAACGCGGGTATGGTTGCCGACTACCTCAGAGCCCTGCTTTACAGAGTCTACACGACGTACATCAAGACGTACAGAGGAATAGAATTTCAGGGCACGACCGCCAGTAGTAGTCTCTGGATTACCGTACATAACACCGACCTTCTCACGAATCTGATTAATGAAGATAGCAGTAGTACGGGACTTGCTCAGAACACCGGTAAGCTTTCTCATAGCCTGGCTCATGAGACGTGCCAGCAGACCTACATGAGAATCACCCATATCACCCTCGATTTCTGCCTTTGGAACCAATGCCGCAACAGAGTCAATAACGATAATATCAATAGCACCGCTTCTTACAAGGGCTTCTGCAATCTCCAATGCCTGCTCACCGGTATCAGGCTGAGAAACAAGCAGATTGTCGATATCTACACCCAGCTTCTTTGCATAAATAGGGTCAAGTGCGTGCTCAGCATCAATAAATGCCGCAATACCGCCCATTTTCTGTGCCTGTGCTATCATGTGCAGGGTAACGGTAGTTTTACCAGAAGACTCAGGACCATAAATTTCAATAATACGGCCACGAGGTACACCGCCTACACCAAGAGCAATATCCAAAGGAAGAATACCTGTAGGAATTACCTCTACATTCATCTTAGCAGAAGCATCACCCAGACGCATGATACTGCCCTTTCCATAATCCTTCTCAATCTGCTTCATCGCATTTTTCAGCGCATCCTCACGTGCCTTTTTAGCTTCATCATTCATTACTTCATTTTCTTCGTTTGCCATTATAAAATTCTCCTTTTTACGATATATTAACAAGTGCGCAACGTGACGTTTCCGCACGTATCTTCTAAATATGATTATACACTATATTTTTAGAAAAATCAAGGGTACCTAAAACCTATATCTAGAAGTTTCGGGATTAAAAATTACCACAGAATCACAAAAAATAATTTATTTTTCATCACCCCTGCAATATTTAAAAAATCAGCAAAAAAATAGCTGTCACCATCACTGGCAACAGCTATCAAATTACATATTATAAGTAATCATCACTTGTCTTCTTCTTTGCTTCCTTGCGGATACCCAGCTTGCTGGCTACCCACTCAGTTGCAATATAGAAGGAAGGAATTACAAATACACCAATACAGGTTGCAAAGAGCATACCGCCTACTACCGCAGTACCCATACCATTACGGGCAGCCGCACCAGCACCAGTTGCAATTACCAGAGGCAGACAGCCGATAATAAATGCAAAGGATGTCATGATAATAGGACGCAGACGCAGACCAGCCGCTTCAATAGCAGCCTTCATAGGATTCATACCTGCATCAGTACGAACCTTAGCAAACTCTACGATCAGAATTGCATTCTTCGCAGCCAGACCGATGATCATAATAACACCAATCTGCATGTACACGCTGTTCTGAAGACCAGAATTTGGCATTCCCATCATAGCTTCCACAGTACCGAGAGCAAACTCGGAGAAAAGCGCACCGCATACACCAACAGGAACAGAAAGCAGAACCGCAAAAGGAACGCTCCAGCTCTCATAGAGTGCAGCCAGACACAGGAATACGAATATCAGTGCCAAAGCTAATACGGTAGAAGTAGAACTTTCGGACTTCTTCTCCTCGCGGGACTGACCATCCCAGTCAATATTGAAGCCATCAGGAGCATTTTCTCTGATAACCTCTTCAATTGCCAGCATAGCCTGACCAGAGGAATAGCCCTCAGCATTACTGCCCTGAATATTAACAGAACGGGCACCATTGAAACGGGAAATAATTGATGGTGCAGTGCTGCGTGATGGTGTCAAGAGTGAATTCAGAGGAACTAAACTGCCGTCAGTGTAACTCTTAACAAAAGCAAAACGCATCTTATCTACGCCATCACGGAAATCGTAATCGGACTGGAGAACTACCTTATAGGTACGTCCAAACTCATTGAAGTCATTGATCTGAGCACCACCGAAGTTTACCTGCATAGTGGTAAATACATCATTCAGGTTTACACCCAGCTGCTTAACCTTCTCACGGTCAATATCGTACTGGTAAATAGGGCTGTTTACCTTGTAGGTAGTACGCACACCCATCAGCTCAGGACGCTGGTTTGCCGCAGCTACAATCTTCTTGGTAATAATATCCAGCTCTTCATCAGTATGACCGGACAAATCCTGCATCTGACAGCTCCAGCCACCTATGGTACCAAGACCAGGCAAAGATGGCGGATTAAATGCCAGTACCAGAGCCTCAGGAGCAACCATCTTGCCTACACCAAAAGTCTGACCGATAATAGCGTTAATGTTAGTACCCGGATCAGTACGTTCACTCCAGTCAGAAAGACCAATAAACATGGTAGCCGCATTGGACTTCGCACCGAAGGACATAATATCAAAGCCGGTGATAGCCATAATATCCTTAACACCGCGAATGCCTCTTATTCCCTCAGTAACCTTATCTACAGTCTTCTGAGTCTGATTCAGAGATGTACCTTCTGGGAGAGCAACATAGGCAAGGTAATAGCCCTGATCCTCATCTGGAACAAAGGTAGAAGGAACAATCTTATAAAGATATGCAGTAACACCGCAGACAATAACAATAAATATTATTGCCAGCTTAACACGGCGAATCATCCAGGCTACCATCCTCTGATAGCCTAAACGGCACTTCTCAAAGAGTTCGTTAAACTTGATAAAGAACGCACTGAATGGACCGCTCTTATCTGCTTCTTCAGAATAAGTATCTGCCTTCAGTATGGTAGCACAAAGTGCAGGAGTAAGTGTCAAAGCTATAAATGCTGACAACGCCATGGAAATAGCAATTGTCAAAGCAAACTGACGATAAAGTACACCCATCATACCGCCTAGGAACGCAACTGGTACGAATACCGCTGCCAGTACGCAGGCAATAGCTACAACAGGTCCCTGAACCTCGTCCATGGCACGTTCAGTAGCATCAACAGGATTCATTTTACCGAAGCGCATATGATGCTCGACATTCTCGAT